>JAGSHJ010000329.1 GCA_023954595.1 Bacteriovoracaceae bacterium
ACCAATTAGACCAAACAGTATACTTCTTGAGTCAGACTCCAAGTTTAGTCTTTTATTTATAATACTTGGACCTACTTCGTTACTCCAAATAACATACTTCTCCCGAAGTTCTATGACAGAGCTTCCAAATGTTTTTAAGTTAGCCATGTACTCACCGAGCATAGAGATTTCTGTTTTAAGAGCTTTAAGTCTCAATAGAATTCTAGACTTGTCAGCAGATTTTAATACAGAACTTTCGGTGATTTTCTCCATGAACTCTACATCTCTAGACAGACTTTTTTGAAGTCCTCTAATTCTGGCATAAGTATAATAGCCAGGGCTTTTTGATGGATGATGCTGAAGTTTAGCTTCTAAACGTTTTCCATTCCTTGTGAGACGTCTCCAGTAATTATTCTGCGCGAACATCCTAAATCCAGTAACTTTTGTCTTCAAAACGCCAATAATCTTTTTAAGTTCGGGGTTAGAGATCATGCCTACAAGTGATTTTTTAGATTCTAATAATGACTTATGAAGTAGCTGATAAGACTCACTATCCACATCAGTGTTTATGGCCTTAATTTGTTTTCCAAAGCCATCGGCAATCTTAATCGCCTCTCTTGCTCTATCTTGCTCAGCCAAAGTCTTTATTTTCGAAACATGTTTATAATCTTTTAATCGATTGAACTTTACGGCGGTCTCGTAGGTTCTAGCTACATTTTCGATATTATGAGATCCATCGAACCAAAAACTTTTGATTCCATATCCAATACATAAAATTGAAATGACACCGACAAAAACGAAAAACTTATGAACACTAGAAAAATGAACTGACTTCACTTTCACTCCACAGGTAAATGAAAATTTGGATTACTTACTCAGGATCGAAAAAATATCGAGACTATGGACAGGTTTTGAAGGTTTTCCAAAAGCCCTGTCTGTTAATAGCTTCTCACATCCTGTGCCGTTAAATCCGTTAATGGGGGCTATATCCCCGTCTCTTGGTATTATGATGGACAGGGGGCGAAATAGGAAGGGAAAATGAAATAATGCTGGCTTCGCTCCAGCAGCTATAGACTTCTTCACAGCTTCAGAATTAAGTTTTTCAAAATAGTAAAACTTACCACTAGCACTCATTATCAGAGCAGTTTGGTTATGTATTGCTTCAACTTTTTGAATTGGAATTTGGTAGTCAGGAAAAATATTTGACAGGTTTACTCGTCTTTTGACTAAATCTACATTGTAAATAAAGTCCTCTACATGAGAAAAATCAAATTTAAAAATAACCTGATGAGCTTCTCCAACGGTAAATGTTGGAAGACATTTTTTATTAAAAAACTCTCTACTAAGCTTATAAACATCAGCCTTGATACTACTTAAGTCATGGTAACTTTCAAGCTTTGCTTTAATTGTTAGATTTTTTTCAGTATAGCTGGCCTCAATCAGTCCTTCCACAGGGAAGAGAGAGATTAGTTTTACGGCGTTAGGAACCGTTTCAATTAGTCTTCCCCATTGCATTAAATTTAAGGTGGACCTTGTTTCTCTAATGATGAGTTGACGACAGTTCTCGATGGTAAGAGCGGCTTCCTCTAAAAGAAAAATAAACTCATTTTGAATCTTTTCCTTAATTGGGTCCAGTCCAGGATGGTTTTCTAGACTTAATTCTGCTTTTCTTCGAATTTCTGAAAGATGATAGTGAACGCGATTTATGACAGGAGACAGACCCGGCTCAGCTAAAATATGAAGGTCTTCAATAGCATCCATTCCGTGCTTGTAATCCTTCAAGAACTTTCCACTTAAGCGTAAATCCATAAACTTCCTGTCTATATATCTTACTCTATTTTATTAGCTTGCTAAATCTTCTGGTGCATCCAGAACACCTCTTAACTTACCTTTAAGCTTTAAGATGGCCTGAGTATGAAGCTGTGAAACCCTTGATTCAGTAACATCTAAAACTGATCCAATTTCTTTAAGGTTTAAATCTTCATAATAATATAATGAAAGAACTAGTCTTTGCTTCTCTGGAAGTTGACCGATTCCTTCTTTAAGCTTTTCTCTAATATTTTTATGACTTACAGCTGTGAATGGATTAACCGTACGGCTATCTTCCATTAATCCGGCCATAAGTTTTTTATCGCCGCGATTAAAAGTTGCGGAGTCATCAATATTTAATAATGAAATTGATTTTGCTTTATTTAAAAGGTCGTGAAATTCATCCTGTGTACAGTTTAATTCCTTACACATCTCATCGTCAGTTGCTGGACGATTGAATTCTGATTCAAGCTTGGCGTAAGTTCTCTCGACTAACTTTGCCTTTTCTCTAATTGATCTTGGAACCCAGTCCTGTGCACGAAGCTCATCTAAGATTGCTCCTCTTACCCTAAACTCGGCATATGTTTTAAACTTATTATCTCTTGTAGGATCAAACTTCTCGATCGCATCCATCAAACCAATAACTCCACATGAAATTAAATCATCAAGCTCAATATTGGCAGGAAGTCTTGCTGCAATTTTTTGGGCAATAAACTTCACCAGTGGTGCGTACTCAACTACTATTTCGTCCTTAACTTTTGGGTCTACAGTCGAACGGTAATCTTTCAAGTTCTTTAATTTCTTCGAGAGTGATGACATCAAGCGCTCCTTAGCTTCCTAGTTGAACTTCTTGTTCAAGGTCATCTACGCCACTATTTGAAGCGTAGGGTACCGAGGAATCTTGTCCGCTTTTGCAAGTAGACAAAGTGGTACCGATGTCTTCTTCGACAAATCGCCGGAGCACGTTAATAAAATTCTTATGTATTCTAGAACCGGCATCTTTTAACAGTATCCGGTCAAAATGGTCGACTTCTAGTGACTCAAAATTAAGTCCACCTAACACTGGAAGCCTGCAAGAAAGGAAGTTGCTTACTGTTTCACTCAGGCTTTTTACTAATTTTTCATATTGTCTATTAGAAGACACCTTATTGAGGAGGAGATGATTTTCACTTACTCCATACTTAGTGTTAAGAATTTTGATTAATGAGTAGCTATCGGTAATTGAGGACCTGTCAGGGGTCACCACAACAAAACGATAGTCACAATAGGCACTAAGAGAAAGAGATTCTTTACTAAGTCCTGCTGGGCAATCAAGAAGAATAAAATCATATTCTTTTTCATGCTCGACCATTATATCGACAATCAATTTATCTAGGCCGGCTTCATTATCTAATAAGTCATAATTTCCATTACAGGCACTTAGAAGATGAAAGTTGCCTTCTGTATAAATACATTCCTCAAAACTTTTCTTAGCACTAAGGAGATCGTAAAAATTATCAGTAATAGGAAGGCCAAGCTTGACCGCCGTATTTGAAAGATTTGTATCGAAATCAACGAGAAGAACTCTATAGCCTGAGTCCGAAAGGACTTTTGCCATTTTTATACTTACTGAAGTTTTTCCAACTCCCCCCTTACCGCTTGTGATGGCAATACTATAAGTACGATTAGGGATTTTCTTTAACTGATGCGCATCAAAGCGCTTGTGTGACATCAGCCATTCCGTGGCATTCTTAGTCGACATCCTGTCTCCTCAATTTCAATGGTTTATTCTTTAGCTCCTACTTTAGGAATTAAAAAAGACTCCCATTATTCGAATTGAAATATACCGGCCAAAATCCTTTCGGCCGTTGCGGATTCAAGGTCGTCTGGTACAACTTCCCCGGTTCCAAAAAATTTAAAAGGTTGCTCTGGGTGGTCCTCTCCTATATTGAAAAGTGCTCCGAAATTTAAACACTCATCTAGGTGGGAAACCACAAGTCCATTCGCTAAGCTTCTGTACTTAGCGACCACTTTTCTATTATACAATTCTGAATGAATTGCCGAAAGGGTGACCAAGACTTCCACATTATCAAAGGCCCTTCTTAGACCATCAATAAACTTTTTTGTATTGTTAGGAACACC
>JAGSHJ010000130.1 GCA_023954595.1 Bacteriovoracaceae bacterium
CACAAACATCCAACACTGATTCTGAGTGGGCATGGGATTGAGCGCTAATTCCACATTTATGCTTTGCTTGTGCATGATTTGTTGTTCATAAAGAGTCTGTGCCCTAGATTGCCCATCATTCTGCATGAGGATAAATCCAATACACATGCTAAAAGATAAAAGAAAACCATAAGGCCTATGTAGCTTGATTTGAAAAACCAATACTAAGCTTGAAAAAAACAACGCTAGAGACACCCACGTCAAACTTAAATAGCCAAAAATAGAAAGTGCTACAGGGACAGTATATAAAAACGTTGCCCAAGAATATTTAATCCATTTATTTCTGAAGCTAGATAATAAAGGGACACCAATAAAAATCCAAAATATAGGCTCAATAATGAAAACCAAATCACCATAATACCAATTATTGTCGAATGGATGAAATGGGTGAATACCGTAAGAGTTGAGGCTATCTAGCCCGATATGGGATAAAAAGCCTAGAACCAAACAAATTAAATATCCAAACAGAGCAGTTCTACTTTCTTTAAGTAGTTTCCTTGCAGACTTCCAAACCATAGGGATCAAAAGACCAAGAAAGAGCATTTGTGGAAGGAGATAGAAAAAGGTATGGGTGTGGCCTCTATGGTGCAAAAGATAGCCTAATGGTGCCGGTAACAAATTAGTTAGGACAATATCAATATCTGGGAAATTTGCACTAAGGAGGGTGATGAAAACAAATAGGTTTCTCCTAAGCTTGTTCTGATCCTGTGAACTCTCCTGTGCCAGTGATCGATGAACCACTTCACCTAAGGCCAATCCAACGACGCTGTGACTAATGTTTTCCATACAGGATTTCCTCTACTAGACCAGCGCCGTGAACAATCAATGATTTCTGATCTCGTCGATCAACTCTCCTTTGTTCATCTTGGAACGACCTTCAATTCCGATCTCGCGTGCCCGTTGTTTTAATTCATCTACTTTCCACTCTTCATACTTAGAGTGCTTGCCGCCTTTTTTACCAATAGCTGAGCGTGATGTTTTGGCAGCTGCATTTGCTATTCTTGCGGCCTTCTCTTTACTTGCCCCAGATTTCTTAACTTTTTCGTAAACTTCTTTATCCTTAACTTGAGGACCTGGACTTTTATTCGGCATATAACCTCCTTCTATAAAATAGAAGTGAGGTGCAATATAAACGCCAGTTACTAATTCGATTTTTTAAGAAACTCTGTTTTTAAAACAATCTGTGTACCGTTTACCTTACCTTCAATAAGTCCTGGGTCATCAGTAAGGGAGATGTTTTTAACCATAGTGCCTCGTTTAGCAGTAAAGTTAGCTCCTTTGACATCAAGATCTTTAATTAGGGTAACAGCATCACCATCATGTAATCTGGCCCCATTACTATCTTTAACCATAAGTGCATTTTCATCTTCACTATTGGCAGCATGGTAGGCCTTTGCTCTTTCGGACAATTCTTCATCCATATACATCTGGTCAAGAAGCTCTAGTGCCCACCCTTCATTTTTTAGATTATTAAGCATATGCCATGAAAGGATTTGAACAGGTGATTGCTCACTCCACATTGAGCCACTTAAACAGCGCCAGTGATTTGCATCCAACTCAGCTGTACCCTTGATTTGTGATTCACAACTGCCGCATACAAGAGCACTACCTTGTTCATCATTTGAGTCCACTTCAAAAACAACTAAATCTGTTTGAGCTGAACATAACTCACAAACTCCACCACTTCTTTCATCCAACTTTTCTTTCAAGCTCATCTTAATTCCTATTTTTTATTAATATACCAATGAATTTCTTATACCAATTCTTCCTTGGATAGATCTTAACCCACTCTTTTTGACTAGAAGCTTTAATCTCTTTTACTAATTTCTTTTTTTTGAGAGTAGCTAGAATGTGCCCTAAGTCTTCCACTACAAAATCTGGCCTAGAAAGCAGAAAGCTTTCATTGAAATCCAAGTAGATTTTTTCAAGTGACATGGGCTCAAAAAATGAGAGTGTTTTAAGGACTTCGTCCTCTAGGTCTTTATCATTATTTTGCATGCCCAAATTATACCTAATAAAATTAAATTTGTGAGAAATAGTTTAGTGAGCTAGAGCAGGTTTTTGGCCAATCTTTAACTTTTTCTAATTAAATTGTACTATTGTGCCGAAAAGCCTTTATGCGCAACTTAACCTTATTTCTTACGTTTCTTACCCTTTTCTTTTCAAATTCCGCACTATCATATTATTGCGACTTGGAATTTGCCCCAATACACCGCCTAGCGGGTACAAGGAGCGTAGAGGAGCTTGTAGAGACAAAAATCGCTACCTTTAACGTTTTAAACTTAGAGTTCTCTCCAGGAAAATACGTTACTGATGAATTAACAGGTAAGCGTGAGTTTGTTCAAGGCACCATCACTAAAGAGCCAGAGAAGCTCAAAGAGATTGCCGACATAATTCAAGAGCAAAAACTAGACGTTATAATTTTACAAGAAGTAGAAGGAATAGAACCCCTTCTTAGATTCAATACTAAATTTCTAGATGACCAGTACCAAGTCATTATGCAAAATGGCAATGACACAAGGGGTATTGAGATAGGCTTTTTAGTCAAAAAGGATCTACCTTTTGATATAAGATTACATTCTCATGCACATCATAGTTGGATAAACCCTGCTATTAATAAAAAAGCAAAGATCTTCTCGAGAGATCTCCCCGCTTTGCATATCCGTTTAAAAACAACTTCTATGAATGATCCACCAGACTTAATCGTTGCGGGTACGCACTACAAGTCTCAAAGAGATAGATCAAATGATCCAAGGTCCGCAAAACTTAGAACTAAACAAGTTGATGAGACTAGAGACATCCTAGAGGGATACCAAAATAAATATCCAGGCACCCCTATCATGTTAGGTGGTGACTTCAATGCTGATATCCATTCTATGCCTGAATTTAAAGGACTCTTTAGAGACAACTTCATGAAGGACTCTCTTGATTTGAATGGTGCCATCTCAAAGACCCAAAGAGTGACCCAATCCTATCATCCAAGAAACGGTAATACTCAATACAGTCAACTAGATGCTATTTTAGTAGATCAAAATGCCGCTAACTATGTGGAACAGGCAAAAGTCTATAGGTATAAAGACGTTGACGGCAATGAGAAACCTCTACCAAAGACTTATGCTGAGAGGGAGCTAAATCCATCAGATCACTACATGGTAATGATCAAGGCAAATCTAAAAAAGATGTTCAATAAAAAGTAATCGTCCCTTAGTTCTTAGGAGCTGGAAAACGATATACTGAATCCCAAAGTCGAGCTCTGGCCTTCTTACCCTTAGGCAATCTAATAGGTGGAATTTCAATATCACCAGGTTCATTGGGATAATCATCAACATCCGTTCTATTGGCGAGAGCGTGTCCGTATTCATCTCTCTTAAAAGTATCCAACTTGCGACTACGTCTATTGGCCCATTTAATTTTTAACCACTCAAACATAACTACTCCAAATGTGTATGTTAAATACCTATAATTGTAAGCAATTTTCATGCCCTAGTGCCTCATAAATACAATCTATCACCCCATTGATTTTAAGAATTTCTATAATTTGCCTCCATCTGTCAGGATGTATCCAGAAACTTAAAACCACCAAGGAGTTAGAAATGGAAGAATTAACTACAGATACCCTAGATCAGATTATTAAAGAGAATGATAAAGTTTTTGTTCAGTATGGAGCATCATGGTGTGGCGCTTGTAGAATGATCAAGCCACAAGTTGTGAATCTTGCAGGTGAAAATGAGAGTGTTAAGTTCCTATATGTAGATGCGGAGAAACTTCCCAACTCAAGACAATTGGCAAACGTTGAAAACCTACCTACTTTTGCAGGTTTTGTTAACGGCGAACTAGTTAAACAAGCGATGGGAACAAAGATTGAATCAGTTAAAGGAGTTGTTGATGAAGTTACCAGTAATTAAGTCCCTGGTTGAATTCATTGATAAAAATGATGAGGACTTCATACATGAGACTCTAGAAGTTCTTGAGCATGTTGGACAGGCAAAAGGTTTAAAAGACGAGGAATTGGAAGTCATATACGAACTTCTGTCCAACTTGAGCGGATCTCTTGAGGTTAATAAACTGATCAAAGAAGGCGTACCTCAAAAAGAGGCCTTGAATAACTTTATGCAAAGAGTAATGGGTAGTATTGACCGATGATTATATGGCCTGGCAACAGGCCTTTTTCAAATGAAAGATTTGGGAGTGGTGCAAGCTTTCATGTTACATTAATTCTATGAAAAAAATTAAATCCATTAAAAATGGGCTTTTCACAAGAAATATTGGGCTTGCTAAGATGGCCTTCGGTGTAGGGCGTGACTTCATATCTAAACGTGACACAGACTTCGCTCAAAACATTTTAGATACCTTAGAGACTCATTCTGAGACTATTACACATGAATTAGGCCTTATGAAAGGCAGTGTTATGAAAGCAGGCCAGGCATTGTCTACTTACCTAGGTGAGTACTTGCCAGACAATGTAAAAAAGCTTTTATCCACTCTTGAAAATCAGTCCTATTTCCTAGACTGGGAAACTCTTAAAAAACAAATACCAAACACTTACTTTGATAAATTAGATTTTGATCCTAATCCCCTAGCGGCAGCCTCTATCGGACAGGTTCACCTTGCAACCGATAAATCAACAAAGGAAGTCTATGCGGTAAAGGTTCAATACCCTGGTATAAAG
Source organism: Bacteriovoracaceae bacterium (assembly GCA_023954595.1). Taxonomy (GTDB): domain Bacteria; phylum Bdellovibrionota; class Bacteriovoracia; order Bacteriovoracales; family Bacteriovoracaceae; genus UBA845. Next base: position 4,709 of record JAGSHJ010000130.1, read on the forward strand.
AGAGCACTTAATCGAGACCTCTTCACTATCAAACTTATTTTAAACTCCATGAAGGTTATACCTCAAAAGCTTGATATGTCGGCCATTCATGAAGAGATTAAAGAGATGCTATATCAGGAAATGGATTACACCCAAGAGTTTAAAAATATTAAACGCTTTGAAGAACTTTTAGAAAATGATCCAAACTTCAAAGTCATAGAACCAATACAAGAATTCTCCACAACGGATATCCTCACTACACGTTTTGAGAAAGGCCATTCATTGAGATCAGATGAGGTGGCCGGCCTTTCTCAACAACAACGCAATAAGCTTGGAGAATGTTTTTTAGATCTATTCTTTAGAGAGCTCTTTGAATGGGGGCTTGTTCAGACAGATGCGCATTTTGGAAATTTTTTAATTCAAACTGACAAAGAACATCCAAACTGGGTCCTTCTAGACTTTGGTGCAACGAAACATTTAGAGGGTGACTTTCTTAAACACTATCGAAATATGATAAAGGCCGTAGTACTTCAAGATCGCCCTTTATTTTTTGAAAGTTTTAGACAACTTGGCAGAATTGAAAATGAGCAGAGCTTCGATCAAGAACTCATTTGGGAGTATCTCGAAGTTATGGGCTCCCCTTTTCAGTTTGATTCATACGATTGGGGTGCAAGTGATATATCTGATCGTGCGATGAGCTATCTGCCAAAGCTTTTAAAGAACCTGCCAGAAGGTAAGGCCCCCAAAGATACGGTATTTCTAGATAGAAAGGTTGCTAGTGTATTTTATGTTTTAAAGCAGCTAAACTGCTCTTTTAATGCCCGAGAGATATTTTCAAAATATATTTAGAAATGTGACCTTTGCACTATAGCGATCATTATTAAATAATTTAGAGGCCTCTAGTCCTAGACGTAGTTTTTTATAAGTATACTCTATACCGCCTATATAGTGATTGGAGCTTCCATCAACATCGACTGAAGAAGTACTACTTAGATTCACATCAAAGATCGTAGCATCACCACTTGTCTTCATATCTCCATCAAAACTAACAACGCCATAGCCTAAATAAATAATAAAATCTCCCAACTCATAGCCTAGTATAGATTGCCAACCAGAGAAGGAGTCTTCAATATCAACATCTACAGTCATGGCATCAACGAGCTGTTCATAAGATATTTCAGCATACCCTCGATACGCTTTAGCACCTAATGCCAACCCTTCATATTCTAAGAGCAACAACTGTATCGCCAAAGACCTAGAGCTAACATTATACTCTCCTACATCAATTTTCGGTAAAAAGAGTGCCTCTATGGTTATGAGGTCTGCGACTCCAAGTCTGGCCATCAAATTCCCTACTGGTAGATAGTCATAGCTGTCCTCACCACCAGAGTCAGCTACAAATTTATCAATGTCAGGAGTTTGGGCATAACTACCCATTACACCCACTTCCAAGGCATAGTCTGTACCATTTATGGAGTGCGAACTAGATACACTTGTATGAGCGGACAAAGATGTAATATCTTTCATGATTTTTTCAACATCTTTCTCATTGAGGTTTTCAAACCTAAGTTGAGCACTGACATTACATGTAAGAAATAAAGAGATTAAGAATAAAAGTATATGCATTGTCCCCCCTTGTATTGTGGGGTTCAACAATGATGCCAAACATTGAATCGATTAAAACTTCTCTGAACGATTTTTCTTTTTATCAGAGTGACGCTTTTTATTATCTAGTCTTTTTTTAACAGAGCTTCTAGTGGGTTTTGTGGCACGACGTTTTTTAGGTTCAGCTTTTGCGGCCAGCAACATTGATCTAAGCTTTGTCTCGCAATCAAGTTTATTCCTACTTTGACTTCTGTGCCTCTGAGACTGGATCACCACTTCCCCATGCTCATTAACAAATCTCTTGAAGAGTGTCCTAAAGCGGTTTTTCAAATAAGTTGAAACCGACTTGGAGTTTTCCATATCCCAGTGAAGAGTGGCCTGTGTGTTCACTTTATTGACGTTTTGCCCGCCGGCACCGGAGCTTCTTGAATAGGTAAATTTTATTTCACTAGGATCGACTTTTAGCATGAAGTTATATTAACATGTAACAATAATTGATCAACGTTTAGGAGTTTAAAATGCGTTATTTGCACACAATGATAAGAGTTAAAAACCTTGATGAATCTCTAGACTTCTTTTGTAACAAGCTGGGATTAAAGGAAGTTAAAAGACAAGACAGTGAACAAGGAAAATTTAGCCTGATCTTCCTGGCGGCTCCCTCAGATGAAGAAAGTGGTGCTAAAACGAGTGCTCCTCTATTAGAGCTAACTTACAACTGGCCAGATGAGAATGGTGAAACAGAAACATACACAGGTGGCAGAAACTTTGGCCATTTAGCTTACGAAGTAGATGATATCTATAAAACTTGTGCGCAGCTTATGGAAAAAGATGTAACGATCAATAGACCGCCTAGAGACGGATACATGGCATTTCTTAAAAGCCCTGATGGGGTTTCAATTGAACTACTTCAAAAGGGAGAGAGGTTAGAGCCCCAATCTCCATGGAAAGACATGCAAAACACAGGTACTTGGTAATAGAAAAGATAGGGTCTCAATTGAGACCCTTTTTTATTATCTTGCGTAGTAAATCACTGGAACTGAACTTGCTCCAGAATTAGTACAGTACTTATAAATTGTAGTCTTACCCATTGATTCAATGGCATCAACTGCCTTTTCAAGCTGCTCCTGGCAAGCACTTTCACTGGAGTAAACACCACCTTTAAATGTTTGAATAAACGGTGTTTTAGATTTTTTAACATACAAAATGTACTCGTATGAATGGTTTCCATACTCTGAGCATCCTGCCTCGCCTAATTCGACATCAACGCTTTCAAGTGCTCTCTGTATAGATACAGCATCAATTGAACACGTTTCATCTCGGGACAATCTCTTACCAAGAATTGATTTAATCTCAATGCTATAGTGTCGTGAGACATCAATAGTGGGAGTAAAAATCTCTTTCATGGGAAATGTCACACTTTTCTCGCAAGTTGCAATAAGGGTATTCACACCATGTTTGCTTAATGTATCCTTAATTCTATCTAGAGAATTTCTACACTGTTGTTCTTGAGAGTATTTCATTGGCAAATTTAGACGAGTCACAAGTTGAAAATTGTAGTCAACATAATCAACCACTAGTTTTTCGCCGTCACAAAAGCTTGCTACTGTCTGTAATTGCGCATTTTCAAATGAAAA
>JAGSHJ010000168.1 GCA_023954595.1 Bacteriovoracaceae bacterium
AAAGCAATTTGAGCTAAAAAGGTAAGAAACTGAAGCTCATTAACTATTTTCCAGTACTGGCCGGCTTCAAAGTCATTTCTTTTGAAGTCTGGACATAGAATTTGATCCCACTTTTCTTTCTTATTGGCATCCTGTGCTAGCCAGTGAGATAGGGATAGTGATTCTAAATAGTCTCCACCAAACTTACAGCTTATAACTTCCATATCCTGTGTATTGGTCTTTAAACCATTAAAAGGCCTATTGCTTTGAGTGTTTAGCCAAAGTGGGAAGTTAATTAACAATGAATTTAAAAATAATCCAAAGTTCCTGTGAGATAGTGCGTGTGAATAGTATGTCGTCTTTTTAAGAAGATCCTCTGACTTAAGAGCGATATTCTTCATAATCTCTGTAACATTTAAGTTAAAAGAAGCTTTTTGAAGATCTTCCAGAAAACACTGTGAACTCTCAGATGGACGGTACCAGCTGTAGATGTTTTGCTCTAGTGCTTTTGACTTCAACTCGTTACTACCACCTTTTTGGAACACGCTCGTAAGGAACGAGTTAGGGTATAGTAACTTCTTGATATCAGAGTTGATTGAGGTCTTTTCAATCAATACGCTAATAAAACGTATTTTTAAAATATAGATAACAGCAACACGAAAGCTGAAAATATTGATGAACTCATCTAAAAGTTCTTTATATTTTGAATCCGGGTTATCGATTTCATTCCAGAATACAGTGTAATCATCCATCTCTGCACAAATGCATGTTTTAAATTCTGCATAGGCGATGAACTCTTCATAGATGGATATTCTTAACTTTCTATTGAAGTTGTTTCTTTTAAGAAGGTTGGCCTTAGCATCCAAGTAGAAATGATCTAATAGTTCATTAAACTTTTTAACATCTTTTGAGATTAAAGATTCACCTTTCCAACCAGGTATGAAGTACTTCTTCAGGCCCTGAGTTTCATCAGCGTTTGCGTTTGGAACAAAAGGTGTAAGGGCTTTTTGGGCGGTACTCTGCAAGCACTCTTTTTGAGCTTCATTCTCTGAGGCATATTGCCTTTCTTGTTCAGTAGCATCAGTCTCTTTTAGAAACCATTGCCCTGCATGGAACGATCTTTTATTCAAGCGGCCTCTCTCTCCAGACTTTTCAATAAAATTAGTTGCTTGCGTGATTTTTTGTGAGGGTGATTTGTATCCAACTAGGCAAGTTTTGTCATTATAATTTAGAAATGTAAGGAAAATTTTTTTTTCTTAAAGCTGCGCTGGTCCGAAGTCGAGAAGAATTTATACAGTGGGTATACAACCGCTTGGAATATGGACAACGGACACAGGAGAAGCACATGGAAAAGGGCTTTAATGATGATGAACTAGCTGACATCATGAACGAAATCGAATCCTTGGAAAAGGAATTCGCACATGATGACAAGGTAGAAAAAACAGAAACTGTTGAGACGCAGGCTGTTAATGATGAACATGTAGAAGAGCCAAAGGCCCATGAGACTCCAGTGGACTTTGAAGATGACTCAGTTGAAACCATTCATGCTAGTCATGATGAAGTTGAAACAGTCAAAGAGACACCAGTAGCTAAAGAAATTGAAACGGTTACAGAAGATGACTTTTCTGTAGAAGAAGATATGAATGAAGTATTGGGTGAGTTAAGTGAGATGCCAGTTGAAGACATTGTCCCAACTCAGAGCAAACACTCAGAAGAAGATAATATACACCACCTTAAAGAGAGGACTCCTGTGAGCAATAATAACTCGAAGGCAAATACTGCAATGAGCTTCCACGTGGAAGGGGATATGAAGTTTGAATTATCATTTCATATTGCAGGTAAGTTCGTAGGACTAACTGTTACTGAAGAAGGTTTAGAGATCGGCCTAGATGGTGGAGCTAAATTCACTGTACCGGTTGAGCATTCCTTTGCGGAAAAGAAAGCTTCCTAAGTAAATGTCCATTTCCATATTGGGAGGAGTTGCAAAAGGGGCAAACCTGGCAACTCCAAACTCCAATCTTACCCGTCCCACATCAGTACTTTTAAAACGAAGATTCTTCGATTCGCATCAATCATTTGAAGATGTCGAATTCTACGATATATGCGCAGGAAGTGGATCAATAGGTCTTGAAGCATTGTCGAGAGGAGCTTCCAAGGCCGTCTTTGTTGAACTCAATGCAAAGGCCTTGGCACTTGCTAAACAAAACTATCAAACAATTGTAACCAAGTATCCGGTTGAAGGCTCTGGAGAGTTCATAAAGGGTGATTGTGTTAAATATTTGGAAAAACTTGAAGTACCGAGTGAGCAAAGAGTTTTGTTCTTTGACCCGCCCTATGAAAATCAAAGTCTCTATACAGGATTAGCCGATCTGTTAAAGAAACGGCCAGAATTGTTCACCAAAGTTGTTATCGAATTTTGCAGGCAAAAAACTGCTCCCGAAAGCTTGGTTCAACAATGGTTTGGCAAACCTGACAAATCTTATAGACAGGGTACTAGTTTTCTATACATTTATGATTTAACTTAAATGGTTTATACTTTGGTAAGGAGACCATAATGAAAAAGAAAGCTCTTTATGCCGGATCATTTGATCCATTCACCAACGGACACTTAGACATAGTGAATAGGGCCTTGAGTATTTTTGATGAAATATATATCGTTATAGCCGTATCTCCATCTAAGAAACCATTTCTGGAGAGAAGTGTAAGAAGAGAACTTTTGACTGAACTCTTTAAGGGAGATCCTCGCGTTAAGGTCGACACATGGGATGGCCTGTTAGTGGACTACGCTAGAGAAAACGAAATTAAATCGATTGTAAGAGGACTTCGTCCTACAGGTGATTTTGAATTTGAATTTCAAATGGCATCTATGAATAGAAAGTTAAACCCTGAGTGTGAAACAGTCTTCTTTGCTACAGGGGAGAAGTTGTACTATATCTCTTCTTCATTAGTGAAAGATGTTTTTACTCATGGAGGGGATATCTCGGAATTTGTTCCAGATATTGTTCGCGAAGAATTGCTTAAAAAACGGAGAAGTTAATGCAATTAAGCTCTCGTGTGCTCAGTGTGAGCGAAAGCGTGACTTTAAAATTGAATGAAAAGATCACAAAAATGTCATCCTCTGGAAGGCACGTTTATAATATGACCGCAGGTCAACTACCATTTAAACCTTCACCAGAATTCATTCACTCTCTAGAGAGGCAGCTAAACTTTTTAAAAAGTTATCAATATAGTCCTAATGCAGGATTTGAGCAGCTTCGTGAAAAGTTAATTGCAAAAACAGAGCAGAAACGAAATGTGAAGTTCCCACAAGGTGAGTTTGATTGTGTTGTTAGCAATGGCTCCAAGCAATCTATCTTTAATGTTTTGGGGGCTGTTATTGATGAAGGCGATGAGGTTGTCGTTCTTACGCCTTATTGGGTTTCTTACCCGGAAATGATTAAGATATGGGGAGGAGTTGCTTCTGTAGTAAACTCTAGGACCTTTGATAACTATACTCCTCCACTAGAGGAGATTGAAAAAGCAATTAATTCTAAAACTAAGGCAATAATCGTTAATAGCCCCAATAATCCGGCGGGTATTCATTATCCTGATGAGTGGATGAAGGGCTTTGCCAAAATAATTAAAAAGTTTCCAGAACTGTTGGTTATTTCAGACGAATTGTATTCTGAAATAAGTTATTTCGACCCTAGTCCAACTTACTTTTATCAGCATGACCCAGAACTCCTCTCTCAAACAATTATTGTAGATGGCATCTCTAAAACTTTTGCATGTACCGGGTTGAGAGTAGGTCACTGTATTGGACCTCGTAATATAATGGAGGCGGTCTCTAAGCTCCAAAGTCAGACTAGTTCAGCTCCAAATAGTTTGACTCAAAGAGCTTTGATAGACTTTGACTTTGATCTTCTTCAACATTTCTTTGATCCAGTTAAGCAACAGCTTAGAACTTGTGCTCAAATTGTTCGCGAGAAATTTCGTGACCACGGCATGGCCTATTCTTGGTATCAAACAACTTCAGCATTTTATTGTTTGCTCGATTTTTCAAGGATGCCCTTTTTTGAGAATTACGCAATAGAGGACTCTGAAGATAAGTCTGAACATATCGTCCAGGACATTCTTGAGCAGACTGGCGTCGCACTTGTTCCAGGTGCAGCCTTCGGACACCCCAATAGCGCTAGAATGAGCATGACTTTGGAAGTGGCACCTTTCGAAGAGGCCATGGAGCGACTAGTTGCTTTTATGGCGGTTAAGTCCTCTTAAGGGGCAAATGTTGCGAGGTTAAGTCTAATACGCACCTCCAGTATAATAAATGCTGGAGGATCTAGTGTTAAAACAGTCTGTTCTTATCAGCCTTTTATTTTTGTTTTCTTGTGCAAAGAAAGATGCGGCCGTCATTGATTCTGCAAAGCAGGAAGCGAAGTACTATTTAACCAATAGTAAATGCTCTGATGCCAAAGATATATTGGACGATGCTGGATATCAAAACGACGATGCAGAGTACCTCTCACTTTATGCCTCTGTTTATGCGTGTGAAGCAGGCTATTCTGAATTAAACCTTTTAGGTGAAGTCGACACTATCGCTGCTAATAAAAACCAGGTTTTAGGTACTCTTGCCACACTTAGTACAAGTAATGAGACCCAAGCAGACTCTAGTAACTATAGAAACATTATGAGTGCCATTGATGTTCTTTTGAACTCTGCAGGCTCAACTCCGAGTGCAGCGGCCAGGGAGGCGAAGTTCGGTGTCACAGGTGCCACTAATTTAAGTTTTCAGGCGCTATATTTGATCCTAGTTGAGTTAGGTAAGTTCATGCAGTTCTATGGGAATACCGATGCTGCAGGCGATAAGTCTGATGGTTCTTTTGGCAATACATGTATATTCACTTACACCCAAGTCGATGCAGTAAATTATGCAAATACGATACTGCCCAGATGTGAAAGTGCAGGTGCTGATGAGGGCAGTGATGAATTAGAGTCACCAATTAGTGCAACAGAAATAAAAGCTCGGTTATGCGAAGGCATTTATTTATTTAATAACCTTCGAGATATTTTGAGCAATGTAACAATTGGTTCAAATAGCACCTTTGGTGACTTAAAAGACATAGGCACTCAATTAGAAGAAATCATAACTGATGCCGAAACCTTTGAGCAAGGTGCATACAATTCAGAAGTTCCATATCAAGATTCAATCAACCTTATTAAAGGCATTACTAATAAAGCTGATTGCGAGGCCTTACCAGTAGAGCGTTTGGAAAAATGGTATGCCATCATTTTCGAAACTTTCTTGCCGGATAACGATTAATGAAATTTTTAATAGCTCTATTAATTTTTTCCACTTACGTTGAGGCCAGAGAAGAGAGGTATCTAGGAAGAAGTGCCCGCGGGTTATTGATGGGGGATGCGTACACCGCTTTGGCCGATGATGAGTATACCTTGTTTTATAACCCTGCCGTATTGGGAAGACATAAAGGTTTTTCATTCTGGGCAATTAACCCTTCACTCTCTGTCACCAATCCTTTGAAAGAAGACCTTGATGACTTTAGCAATCTTGGCTCTGATCCCGCAGATATTTCTTCTGCAATAATGGGAAAGCCAATTCACATTGGTCTTGGCGCTAACCCTGGTTTTAAAATGGGAAGGTTTGGGCTGAATGCGATTGTTAATTACAATTCAAATTTCACGCTACTTAATGAAGTAACTCCAATGTTAGATGTTGATCATCGCTATGACAGAGGCTTCATCATGGGCTATGGCTTTCCTCTTTCTACTGATGGGCTATCTGTTGGCTTTGCTGCGAAATATCTCAAACGTGAATCTATCTTTGGTACTTATAATCTAACTAGTCCAACTGTTATAGATGCATTTGGTTCAGGGGATCCTGAGGACATTATGAATGCTCTAGGACAAGTAACAGGTAGAGGATGGGGCTTTGATTTTGGATTGGATTATGTAAAAACATCAGGAGCTAAAACCGTCTCTGTGGGACTTTCGATGCTTGATCTTTATACAAATCTAACCACTGAGGATAATCCGGATAATAGAGAAGTTCAGCCACAGCCTATGCAGGTTAATCTAGGAACTGCATTAAGTGTTGAGGTCGGTCCTGGTTTAGACTTTACACTCTCTGGTGATATTAGAAACCTTGAACAACAGATGGAATTAATGAGGCGAGTGCGATTAGGAATTGAGATCGGTTTAACACCGGCATTTGCAATTCTTGGTGGCCTAAACGCTAATCAATACAGCTACGGCTTTAAGCTCAACACTGGGCTTTTAAAAATATATTGTGGATTTTATTCTGCAGACATTGGGGAAAAGCTTGGACAACAGAAATCCGAAAGGGTGGCACTTTATCTAAGCCTGTTTGACTTTACATTTGATGGTTAAACTTTTCTGACTTACAATTAATTAACATTCACCAGTTTCTGGAGGAAATTCATTGGCAACAACTAAAACCTTTATTCTTGACACAAACGTTCTACTTTTTGATCCATCGGCTATTAACAAGTTTGGAAAAAACAAGGTCTTCATACCTTTAGTAGTAATTGAAGAATTAGACCGATTCAAAAAAGATCAGAACGAAAACGGAAGAAACGCTAGATACTTCGCAAGGCTAGTCGATGAGCTAAGAGAGTCGGGCTCCCTTGTAAAAGGCGTTAAACTTGCCAATGAAGGGACACTACAAATTAGTATTATTCGC
>JAGSHJ010000455.1 GCA_023954595.1 Bacteriovoracaceae bacterium
CATGACTTATCTTCGCAGGCTCTGGGGTAGTGATTGGCATCTTATGGCAATTGGGACTCTCAAAGATATATCTTAATTTTAATATGCTCTCTATCTACTACTTACCTCTGAGCTTTTTAATTTACGCACTCGCTCACGAGTTTTATTTCTACTTTACCCACGTATGGATGCATAGGCCTAGGGTTTATAGAAATGTGCACGCCGTTCATCATCAATCCATTAAAACAACTCCCTTTGCTTCCTTTTCTTTTCACCCGCTAGAAGCTCTTGTACATGCTGCATTTCTACCGATTATGGTTATGTTGATTCCAATTCATCCGGTAGTTATCATTGGCTACCTCATTTTTATGACGGTCACTGCGATCTCAAACCACTTGGGTGTTGAAGTGATAACTAGTTCTCATATCAAAAAACATTTTATCTCAGGCGAGCACCACGCAAAACATCATCGATTGATGAAGTATAACTTTGGTCTGTATTTCACATTTATGGATCGACTAATGGGGACTGAAGCAGATGCTTTAAAAAGTCACAAACTAAAGAGGGCATATGAGTAAGGCCGTTGTTATTGGATCTGGATTTGGGGCACTTGCAGCTGCGGTGCGCTTAATAAATAAAGGACATGAAGTCTCGATAGTCGAAGCACGTGATCAACTTGGCGGAAGAGCTGGAGTGTTTAAAAAAGATGGCTTTACCTTTGATGCAGGGCCTACTGTGATTACTGCACCCTATCTCTTGGATGAGTTGTTTGAGCTTTTAGGTGAAGACCCTAAAGATTATTATAAACTTCTGCCAATTGATCCTTTTTACCGAATCATTTTCAATGACGGGTCTCGCTTTGATTATGTAGGAGAAGAGGAACGTATTATTGAAAACATTAGAGCTCTCAGCCCAGATGATGTTGATGGTTACAGAAAACTTGCGTCTCACGCTCAAAAGATTTTTGATGTGGGGTACACCAAACTTGCAGATGAACCATTTGATACTTTGTCTTCTATGCTAAGAGTTGCGCCAGACATGCTCAAGCTACAAAATTATAAGTCAGTATATGGGCTTGTCTCAAAGTACATTAAAGATGAAAGACTTAGGCAGGCATTCAGTTTTGAACCTTTGCTCGTTGGAGGCAACCCCACAAAAATCACCTCAATATATCTACTCATTCACTGGTTAGAGCGAAAGTGGGGCGTGTATTTTGTCAAAGGTGGTACCGGAGCACTAGTTGAGGCATTCAGAGAGCTTTTAATAAAAAAGGGTGCCAAGATTTACACGAATGAATCCGTTAAAAAAATAGAAGTTGAAAGAGGGAAGGTTAAAAGAGTAATCACCCATAACGAGAAAAGCTTTGAGTGTGATTTAGTTGTGAGTAACGCCGATCCAGTCAGAGTGTATAGAGACATGATTGATTCAAAACATCGCAAGAAACATAGCAATATGAGACTTAAGATGAAATCACACTCTATGAGTCTTTTTGTGTCGTACTTTGGAACTAAGAAGACTTACGAGAATTTAGCACATCATACAATATTAATGGGCCCTAGGTATCACGGCCTATTGGATGATATCTTTTCAAAGAAGAGATTGGCGGATGATTTTAGTTTGTATCTTCATGCTCCAACAAGAACAGATCAATCTATGGCGCCAAAAGGGCATGAGTGCTTTTATGTTCTGTCTCCTGTGCCCAATCAAGATGGAAAAATAAACTGGAAACAACAACAACTTAAATATCAAGAAAAGATATATAAGTGGCTGGACTCAAATCATCTACCAGGTTTATTGGATAATCTCACGGTTAACTTCTCAATAACACCAGAGTACTTTGAAAATGAATTGCAATCTGAGAAGGGTGCCGCATTTGGAATCGAACCATCCTTTCGACAGTCTGCATATTTCAGGTTTCATAATAAGTCCGAAGACGTTCAAGGGTTGTTCTTCGTGGGTGCAAATACACACCCCGGTGCTGGGGTGCCTGGTGTCTTAAATTCCGCGAAGGTTTTGGATAGGGTGATTCCTGATGCTGTCAAAAATTATACTCACGGTTTGGGAGATTTTCTAAAGACAGAGCCTGGACCAAAGGAGTTCGCAATTGAATAGACCGACTTACAATGCGCTTATAGAGAACTACCTGAAAGCCGATCCAGTAAATCTTATGGCCCGGCACGGAAAGTCTTTTTATTTTGCAAGTTTAATCTTCTCCAAAGAGCGGCTGAATAAAATAGCGACCTTATATAAGCTTTGTCGCTTTATAGACGATTGTGCAGATGAGCTAAGTTTGGATGAATCTAAGTATGCAATAAATAAAATTATCTCTGAGTTGGATAATCGAAAGGATGAGAGCGAACTGAATTCACTCATTTCTCAAGTTCAAAGCTTTGGAGTGGAAAGAGGACATTTGAAGGAGCTTGTTTCTGGAGCGCAATTTGATGCTCAGAAAGGCCCTATTTTGAATGAGTCAGACTTGATGCTCTACTGCTATCGAGTAGCTGGAGTCGTAGGACTTATGATGTGTCCGTTAATAGGTGTTAGAGATCTTAGAGCTAATCCTCACGCTATTGACTTAGGATTAGGTATGCAGCTCACCAATATCTGTCGTGATGTCCTAGAAGATGCTCAAAATGGAAGAGTTTATTTACCTGAAGATAGAGTGG
>JAGSHJ010000160.1 GCA_023954595.1 Bacteriovoracaceae bacterium
CTTTTCACAAAGCAAGACAGAGCTAGAAAATCAGACGCAGAACTTGATGTTCTTTTTGCTCAAATTAAAGAGATGATTCCAAGTGCTGAGAGATATCTTCCAATCTCTGCAAAGACTGGTGACAATATCCATATTCTAACTGGTGCACTAGTCGATGAAGCTCAACCAGGACCTCACTTTTATCCTCAAGGGGATGTTTCTAATAAAAACATGCGTTTTTTCGCAAGTGAGTACATTAGAGAGCAAGCATTCACAATTTTAAAAGATGAGCTTCCATATGAGCTTGCAGTTGTTATTGATGACTACCAAGATCCTATGACCACACCAGACGGTAAAGAATTTGACGCAAAAATTTCTGCAACAATTCTAGTTAACCGTCCAAGCCAAAGAGCTATCGTTGTTGGTTCAAAGGGATCTGTTATTAAGCAAATAGGTACAAACGCCAGAAAGAAAATTGAAGCAATGGTAGGGGCCAGAACACACTTGAACCTTCACGTTAAAGTGAGTCCTAAGTGGTTTAAAAACAACTATGTACTAGACGAGCTAGGCCTTCCAAGAACAAATAAATCAAATAGAGTTTGGAGACAAAAATGAGAAACCGTTCAGCAGTCGTATCCCTAATTGGACGACCGAACGTCGGTAAATCTACCGTCTTTAACCGTCTAATGAAAAAGTCGTTCAAAGCGATGACTTTTGATCAGCCAGGTGTAACTAGAGATCGCCACTACGACATTTGTTCAGTTGAATCACCAACTGGTGAGAACCCAACTGATATTATTGTTGTAGACACTGGTGGATTCTATCCTGAAAAAGTTGAAGAAGATAAAAGAAGGCAAAGAGCTCCTGCTGAGCCATTTTTTGATCAAATGGCCGAACAAGCAAAACTTGCCATTGAAGAGTCTGATTTAATTTTATTTGTAGTTGATGTTAGAGAAGGGCTTCTTCCTTTTGATAAAACTATCGCAGATTATATTAGAACTACAAAAAAGAAAATGTGGCTTCTAATAAACAAGTTTGACTCAGACAAACAATGGGGTGATGAAGCAGACTTTTATGAACTAGGTCTTAGTGAAGATCAATTCTTAATTATCTCAGCAGAGCATAATAGAGGTCTTGAAGATCTTAAAGGTCGTCTATACGATTTTGCCCAAGACTTTGAGCAAAAAGAAATTGACGACAAAGAAATCCAAAGAGGTGTAACACCAAATCACGATGTTGTTGGCAGTGTTGCTATCATTGGTGCTCCAAACGCCGGTAAGTCTACGCTTTTAAATAGATTTGTTGGTGCTCAAAGAGCTCTTGTCTCTGATATCCCTGGTGCAACAGTTGATCCTATTGAAGCTTACTTTGACTTGTTCTTTGGCGATAAAGCTAAAGAGCTTGATGTTATGGATGATAAATTTCGTAAGAACAACATGGCCTTGCTTGAAGAATTTCAAGAGTATGAAGACCAGTTCGCTGAAGATGAACTACTAGCATACGATCAAATGCCATATGACCAAAGAGATTCATCTGAGGATGAAGATGACTCTGAAATCGTTGTTCCGGACGAAGACCTTGATGAAGATGAACTATTTAAGCTAGAAGACCTTGAAAAGTCTCTTGATGACGATGAAGAAGATGCGTCTGAAATTGAAGTTTTAGATGTTGAAGAAATAGAGCCTTATCGTTCAATCAAGATCATTGATACCGCTGGTATTAGAAAGCAAAAACGCGTTCAAGGCTTCATTGAAGAACAATCAGTTTACCGTTCACTTAAAGCAATCACTGAAAGTGAAGTCGTAATCTTTATGGTAGACGCCACTAAAGGCATCACACACCAAGATAGAAGGTTGTGTGATATTGCACTTGAGAAAGGTAAATCTTTAATCATCTGTTTAAATAAAGTCGATCTAATGAAAGACATAATGAACGATGGTAAAAAGAAAAGAGAATGGCTTCTTGATCTAAGGGCCACAATTCCTTGGCTTGGATACTGTGAACTTATACCTATTTCTGCAAAGAAAGGTAGCTTCTTCTCTCACTTAAAACGCTCTCTAATGAATACAATGATTATTAGAAGACAGAAGATCTCCACAGGTCGATTAAATAAGGCGGTAACTTATTTGGTAGACAAGCAACCAATTGTTTTAAACAAATCAAGCGGAAGTCGTTTTAAAGTTAAATATGCTTCAATGTTGAAGGCATCACCTCCAACATTTTTGTTTTTTACAAATAAATCTCAAGGGATTCCTGCCAACTATCGTCGATACTTACAAAACGGCCTTAGAAGAGAATTCCAATTGGTCAATACACCAGTTCACCTAATCTTTAGAACTAGTACTGATATTGAGAAAAGATTAAGAAAGAGCGTCGCCAAGTCTTAAGCGGCGCTTACCAGGAAATTACGTAGTTAAAAAATAAAGAGATAGCGTTTCCGGTCAGATCATCATAGCCATACTCACTAGGAAAATTAGCGAAGTCATGGTCAGGGTCATCTGCCGGAATCTTTCGATAATCCATCGTGTGTTTATCGAAGAAATTCACCTTGTGGTATAGAAGCTCTACATTGAAGTAGCGTTTTTTAAGTTCAATTGGAAATTCAAGTCCTGCTCCGAAAGCAACACCGATCCCGCCATCACTTTCATCACTTATATTTTCTCTTTCAACGAACTTATTAGTTTGGTACCAATATTCAACTCGTCCTGTAAAATATGGATTAGAGTAGGTTATTGCTGTGCCAAGATCAGATGTGTCTATGTAGTATCGAAATCCAAAAAATGGCCTAAGCATACTTGTCTCAACGGCACCAAGAAGTTGAGTTCTGTGAGCATTAACAAATGTATCGATAAACATGGTGTGTTGAGAGTATTCAAAACCCATCACGAATACGTTTTGAAAATCTAGAAAGTACATTAAAGACATGCCAAAAGAAGGATGATTATCTTCGTATGCAAGGCCTCTATTCCCGGAGAAAGTGGTAAGTCCTACACCTAAGTTAAAGCTTACAAAGCGGGAGTATCTATAAAATCTTTCATCCTCTTCAACCTGTGCGGCTTCAAGATCCTCATTGAAATCAGAGAATATATCGCCACCGATTTCTAGGTCATCATCCATATCAAAGCCCTGACCGAACTGAGCAAAGGCCTGTGTGGATAGGGCCAGTAGAATGATAAAAAGTTTAAGATTCATTATAAATAAAAGTGGATTGCCGATGATAATACGTTATGACCAATGGTCCTAACTGCAGTGGAGTCTTGAAACTTAACTACACCAATACCAAACTCGAAGCTAAAACCAAGACTTTCAAGACCTTGGAAGCTAAATTCCGTTCCAAAAGCCGCTTCTGCTTGATAGCCACTTTCTGTTTTGTCTTCTTCATCTTGGTAAGTAAAAAGAGCACCAGTAAGCGCTGAATAAAAGTTTAGTTGAGGCTCGTCGTATATAACCCTATAGCCTTTAAGACCTAGTGCGTAATTAGAAGCGTCGGAGCTAGAGTCAACACCTAGTAGGGCACCAAAAGCTGAAGATCTATTTCTTTGTAGCTTAAGTGATAGAGTGTCTATTCCTGTGACGATCTGATTCGAAAGTCCAATACCTAATCTTCCCGCCAGATTCATAGCGTTAACATTTGATACGTTGCAAAGAAATACAGTAAAAACAATGATTAATATACGCATGCTAAAATCCTAATTGATCCAATCAGCTTTGACAACTTATTGAATTTAACCATATACTTTTTTGGATTTAAATAAAATGGAGATTATTTATGGCCAACGAAACCCAAGCACAAACATTGGACGAGACTCTTAATAAGACAGATCTAGGTCATGTTATCAACGAGAATAAAAAACCTATTATGATCGCTGGTGTCATCCTCATTCTTGCGATTATTGCAGTATCAATTTACAAGAATCAATCAAATCAAAAGGCCAACGAGCTATTGAATGAAGCTTACAAGTTTCAAAGCTCAGTGATTACTCCTTTTGTTGAAGGTGATGTGCAAAGTGATGCAACTGTGAAAAGCCTTCTTAATATAAAGAGTGAAATCTTAGGAAACCCAAATCTTGTTCCTGCTGTTCTAGAGGCTGCTGCTAAGCTAGAGAATGAAGGAAAAACTGCAGAAGCGACACAAGTTCTTCAGATGTGGCTAAATGAATTCAATGCAGGTTCTCAACTATACCTATTTATTGCGACAAAATTAGCACCTATGTATGAAGATGCTGGCAATGCAGACAAGGCAATTGAAGTTTATGAGTCCTTAGTTGCTGCAAACTACGAAGTTCTTCAAGGTAAAATGTATCTTGAACTTGGTCGTCTATATCTTGCTAAAGGTAATAATGAAAAAGCGACTACCTTTTTAAATCACGTAGTTGAAAATCACGAATCTACTGAATATGCCAAGTACGCTCGCTTGTACTTGCAACAAATTAAGAAGTAAGAATATATGATCAATATCCTGGTTCTATTTTTAACTGTCGGCTGTGCTTCAATAAAATCTTCTTTAAAGAAGACGGCCGATCTTGTTGAAGCCCCTCAGAAAGAGACAAAGGTATTCAATGTGGCCTGGGCCAAAAACTTGGATCCTGAACACTTGTCTGGAAACCTTCCTATAGGAGCAGGCTCACCACTTATTGTGGAAGATCTTGTATTTATGGGCTCTTTAGATGGAGTCATGAGAAGTTATCAACTAGATACCGGAAGATTGCTTTGGGAAGTTGATGAGAAACAACCAATAAATGCCAAGCCATCATTGTTTGAAGACCTAGTTGTCTATGGAACTATGGAAGGCAGAGTATTTGCTCGAAACTATGTTACTGGTGAACTAGAATATTCTATTGATCTTGGTTCTCCTGTTGAGAGTGCTCCAGTTGTCTCCGGTGGACGTATGTTCTTTCACCTAAGAGATCATAAGATTGTGGCGATGGACGCTTCAACCGGTAAGCTTTTTTGGTCTTACAGAAGATCAGTTCCTTTTACTACTACACTTCAAAGAGTCTCTAGAGCGCTTCCTTATAAGAATAAAATTATCGTAGGTTTCGCCGATGGCTACCTTGTTTCATTGTCGATGGAAGAGGGAGTAATCGTTTGGGAGCAAAAGCTCAGTTCAGCGTTGAAATTCGTAGATGTTGACGTTGATCCTGTCTATTATAATGGCAGTATTGTTGCTGGTTCTGCTTCTGATTATATGAAGTTCATTAATCCTGAAAATGGCGTGATCTTAAGAACTGTTAATCTTAAAATCGCTCATTCTCCAATTAAGATAAACAACAACCTAGTTGTTGGTACAATTTTTGGAAAAGTCGCAATTATAGGTCCTAGCGGGGAAGTAATTCTTAAAAAATCTCTACTTAATGAGGGGGTTTCATCTCTTGCTAAGTGGAAGGATGGTATTGCTGTTGCCACTATGTCTGGCAAGGTATTTCACCTCGATCCAGTATCGCTTAAGGTTAAAGGCGAATTTAACCTTGGTCACGGGCAATCTGCCGTATTTGGCCAGTTACAGACAACTGGAAGCCATTTGGCCCTATACTCATCAAGAAATCGTTTATACGTCTTTAGATAGTCATTAGACCCTATACGGTCAAAATCTACATGGTTACTTTTCCACTGTACCCTCAAGCGGTATGGTGGCTCTTATTTAGGAGAATCAAATGCTTAAACTACTTATTGGTTTTTTATTATTTAGTGCAGTTCATGCTGCAGTTGTGCAAGAGGGTGTTTTTATTAAAGACACTAAGTTCAGCAAGATTGCTAACTCTATGCCAGAGCTTGTTGTGGATCATGTTTCAAGTCGTGGATTTGAGCTGTATGGCCCAAAGGGAACTAAGGCATGGCTTGATCAAATTGGTGTAAATTACTCTTCACTTGATAAGACGAGTATTAAAAGTTTAGCTCAAACCTCTTACCCGTCTCATGAGGAAATCTCCTCATTTTTAAAAACTCTAGCTTCTAAATATCCAAAGATCATGAAACTTGAATCTATTGGCAAGTCTGTAGAAGGCAGAGAGTTGTGGATGGTTAAAATCTCTGACAACGTAGAGTTGGATGAAGTTGAGCCTGAATTTAAATACATCTCTAGTATGCACGGTGATGAAATCACAGGCCGTGAACTTACTCAATTCTGGATTAAAGATCTTCTAGAAGGATACGGTAAAGATGCAAGGATCACTGAGCTTGTAGATAATACTGAAATATTTGTTATGCCAAGTATGAATCCTGATGGCTCTAAAAGAAAGCGTCGTGGTAATGCCAAGTGGAAAGACTTAAATAGAGACTTTCCTAATTGGACAAAGAATGAGGCCAACTCTTGGGAAAAGAGAGCTCCAGAGACTCAGGCCGTAATGAAGTTTCAGGCCAAAAGACAGTTCTCACTTTCAGCAAACTTCCACGGTGGTGCTGTAGTTGTGAACTATCCATGGGACTCAAGTTATGACAGACACCCTCTAGATGAACTAGTAAAAGATCTATCACTAAAGTATGCGGCACTAAATCCTGAAATGAGAAGCTCCACAGAGTTCACGGATGGTGTAACAAACGGCGCTGATTGGTATAAAGTATATGGTGGAATGCAGGACTGGTCTTACTTTTGGCATAATGACCTGCAGGTCACAATAGAACTATCTGATAGAAAATGGCCAAAGTATAAAGACATTCCTGGGTTTTATAAAGACAACAAAGAAAGCCTTTTTGTATTCGCTAAGTCCATTCACCAAGGTGCTGGATTTAAGCTCAAAGCTAGCAATTCTGACGGTAGTGTTAGAGTAACTAATCTTGATACGAATAGCTCTCTTGGAAGCTTCGGGTTCTCTAGAGGCGAATTCTACAAGGTATTAGAGCCAGGTAACTATCGCTTTGAAATCGCTGTTGGAAATAAAACCAAAAGCTTTGAGACATCTGTTTCTAAAGACAATGTTCTTACAAACGGTAATTTCACTTATCTATAATATTAGTGGCGGGAGTCTACATTCCCGCCATTTTTAATATTTCTTGAA
>JAGSHJ010000128.1 GCA_023954595.1 Bacteriovoracaceae bacterium
AAATATGCCTTACAATGAGCCTAAGTAAGGACCAAGTATGAGAGTAAAAATTCAAGAACAGCAAAAGACCTTAACTGATCTGAGCACTGACAAAACCTTGATCACTATAGGTAGAGGATCTGAATGCGACATCAGGATCCTGAATCAAAATATATCAAGATCACATCTTCAGATTAAAAAAGAGAATGGAAAGGTTTATATCTCCAACATCTCTTCAAATAACTGGTTTGGTCTAAACGAAGACAAGTTAACTACTGATGAGTGGGTTGAACTTCTTGATACTCATACACTGCTGTTACCTGGAGAGCTCCAAGTATTTATAACTCTAGATAAATCAAAAAACGACATAGCAGACAATGAACCCACAAATTCGTATAACTACGAATCGGATTTAACGGGTGAGTTGGAACTGGATACAAAAAGAAAGAAAACTAAAAGAAAAACAAAAGTAAAAACTCAAATTAAAGACGTTTCTGAATCTCCACAGAATAATAAGAGTCAGCTCTTACTATGTATCATCGTCTTCATAGGCCTTGTTCTCTATATAAACAGAGACCTCATAAAATAAAAGCTCACTTAGAAAGTGAGCTCGCAATTTATTTCATCTGTGTAATGTTAGTATTTTTTGGCGTTTCGAATTGGAAGTGCTTTTTTGTAAGCTTTGGATTCTTTTCAAACTTCACAAGTTTTAAAAGAACAGGCTCGGCCTTATTCGTTAGAAATAATTTTAAATTCTGAGCTTCACCTAAAGTGGTCTTAGCACCAATTGCTTCTTTGAATTCAATTTCAATTTTTTCAAGGCCTAACTGAGACTTTGCATCTTTGTTAAACGTCAGAAAGGCCTTCTTCTTTTTCTTAACAGTCTTATAGAGTTTATTGTTCTCAAGACCTTGAGATAAGGAATCAAAGATTCTTGAATAACAAAATTGACCAGAATCTCCTACGGCCAACTCCCCTTTCTCACCTTCCATGAAGGGAGGAGTGTATTTCCAAGTTTTCTCTTCATTACAAACGTAAAGAAGAGGTGCATCACCTTTTACTTCGTAAGATATCTGCTTTGGAAACTTGTATTTAATATTAACCGGTATCTCTTTAGTTCCTCTTACATCTGCGAATTGGGCATCGAAGCTTTTTGGTAAAAAGCCTGCAAGTGCACTAAAGGAGATAAAAATGGTCAATATTGCTTTCATAAATTTGCCTTCTTTTTAATGTAATTGTACAGAAACGGCCTTGGAAACACCAGGCTCCTGCATAGTTACACCATATAGAGTGTCATTTAGTTCCATAGTCTTTTTGTTGTGCGTAATTAAAATAAATTGTGACTCCTCACTCATCTCTCTTAATAACTCATTAAACCTTCCTACGTTTGCATCATCAAGAGGCGCATCAACCTCATCTAACAAACAGAATGGAGCTGGCTTGACTAAGAAGATAGAGAAAATCAAAGAAACAGCAGTCATGGCCTTTTCACCACCACTCATTAAGTTGATCGATTGCATCTTCTTACCAGGTGGCTTTGCAACAATATCAATACCACACTCATTGCTATCAATATCGCCAACAATTTCTAGACGTGCTTCTCCTCCACCAAAAATGATTGGGAATACTTTCTCGAAACGCACGTTTACTTCATCATACGCCTCTTTAAATCTAGATTTCGATTTTTCATCAATATGCATGATGGCCGTCTCAAGATCTTCAAGAGACTTTTTCAACTGGCCTTCTTGATCTCTAAGAAAGTCATAACGAAGCCTTTGACGATCGTAATCCTCAATTGCTTGCCAGTTAATCTCCCCTAGACGGTTAAACTCTGAACGATATCTCTTAAATTTCTCTTTTGATTCTCTAAGAACTGCAGGGAACTTCTTCTCAAATTCATATGCTTCATCTTTGATCTGAATTTCACCTTCTTCACCTTCCATAACATACATGGAATCAAGTGAAGCAAGCTCTTCTAGTTCATCGCTATGAAGCTCAAGGAAGTTTTTCAGAACCTTTCTAAGATTTACACGGTACTTATCAAAACAGTCTTTAACTAAAATCTCTTCATCTACGATCGTTTGTTCAACCTTCAAATTAAGTTCAACATTAGATTTTTCAATTTTATTAAGAGTAGATACTAATTCCTTAACCTCTGACTCACGTCCTTGCATTCCTGTAAGTAGTTGTGTCAGTTCGTCTTTAACAAGGTTTAGAAAGCTCTCTTTCTCACTCATTACTTCGGCCTGATCGCTATTCTCTTCTTGCAATCCCTCCAATGAGTTTTCTGCTTCTTGGATTTCATATTCTAAAGTCTCCAACATTTCAGTGTTGGATAAATGCTTTTCTTTATATCTTTGAAGCTGTTTTTCTACATCTTCAATCTGAGACTGAAGCCCTTCAACCTGAGTATGGAAAGTCTTTGCATTTGCTTGAACCTCAAGTAACTCTCCACGCTGCTCCTCATAGGATGCTTTAATCTCTTGTTCACGCTCTCTCAGCTCTTCAAGTTGTTCTTGGTAAGCTTCAATTTTTTCTTCTAAATCATTCTTTTCATCTAGTAGACCTTCCTCAGTCTCAAGAATTTCAAGCTTCGCTTTAGATATTTCGGCCTTTCTTTTAGTTAGAATTTCTAAACGAGATGAGGTCGCTCCAAAGCTCTCCTCTCTTGACTCAAGCGAAGACTTTAAAGATACGAATTTGGTATTGGTTTGACTAAGTTCAGTTGAAAGATCTTCGTATTCGTTTTTAAGATCATCAATTTCCTTATCTAAACAAGCAACAGACTCTTCAAGCTCATCAAGTTCAGCCTTTTTGCCTTCATATTGTTCTGTTAGTTCGTTGATTAGGTTATTTCTTTGTACAACACCCATTGCCGCTTCATCAGGGTTTCTCTTAGAGATTTTTACATCGTTAAGACCCTTTTCAACAAAAACACTGCCATCTAAAGAAATAAGCCCTTTAAATTGAATATCTTCGGCAACCTTAAGTGCCAACTCTCCACTTAGATTCTTAACAACATAATAGCCATTAAAGAAAACAGACATTGCTCTGGAGTATTTATCTTCATTAATTTTAAGGATGTCGTTTATGGCAACTACGTCCTCAAGACCCTTAACTCTAAGCCTCTCAGCTGTCTCTGCACCACAATCCGCCCCATTTTCCTGAGGAATGATGTAATCGAGGCTTGTTTCAGGGTTCTGCTGGTACCACTGATTTAGAACGTCGTTATTTTTATCTGCAGCAACTAGAGCATCAAAACTAGACTCAAATAAAGTCTCAAGTGCTTTTGCATACTCTTTTTCACACTCAATAATGTTTCCAAGAATTTCAAATGAGCTTTTGCCTTCACCTTCAAGGAACTTTAAAGCTCCCTCTTTAACACCTTCGCCAGACTTATTGATATCAATTAAAGATTGTCTCTTTGATTCAACTTGAATTACTTCTCTAGAGAGAACTCTAAGCTTGGCATCTTTTTCTTTTAACTCTTCCGACTTGGACTTTAATTCACTCTTAGCACTTGCATGCTTTTGTTCAAGCTCAGATAGGCTCTCTTTAAGCTGAGAAACTTCTTCTCTCTGCTTAACAAGATCATCTGTATAGTTCGCAGTCGAAGTTTCAATCTCTTCTATTTCACTTGCTATATCTTCAAGGTTTCCGGAATACTCTTCGATTTTTGAGTTATTTCTAAAAACTTTTTGATCTATTTCAGAAAAGCTATCCTTTGCATCTTCCATTTGGGAAGTAAGGTCTCTGATCAACTCTTCTTTCTCAGAAAGGTCTAATTTAAGATTCTCAACTCTCTCTTCCATAGAAGAGAAATCCATCTCTTCATAGTTTGCTGATTCAAGATCTCTGAGCTTATCTTTAAGCTCTTCAAGCTTTTCAGATCTGGCCTCAATATCGCCTTGAAGCTCTTCGTTTTCACTTTGGCGCTCTTCAACTCTTTTTTCTTTGTCTTCTCTTGCTCTTTTTAGATGCTTAAGCCTCTCTTCGCTTGCCGCGAGTTCTTTGGCCATTTCATTGAATTCGGCCTGAAGCCCATCTATTTTTTCAATAAGATCAGTTTTTTTGATTCTTTCATCTTCAAGAGCAAGCTCAAGATGCTCTTTGCGCATGCTTGCTTTTTCAAACTCTTCATCATTTTGAGCAAGCTTTCTCTTCGCATTCACAAAGTCAGTTAGGTAATCAAACTCTTTGTGAGAGTCGACAATTAATTGATGTCTTTTAATTTTATCTTTAAGCCTTCTAGCTTTTTCCGCTTTCTCAGCTTGTTTTTCTAGTTGTTTTAAATTTTTATAAATTTCAGACTGAAGATCGCTCAATCTGTTTAGGTTGGCCTGAGTACGCTCTATCTTTTTAAGCGACTCTTTCTTTCTCATTTTAAATTTAGTGATCCCTGCAACTTCTTCAATCATTACCCTACGTTCTTCAGGCTTTGCTTGAACGAGTCTGTTAATCTCACCTTGAGCAATAATTGAGTAGGACTTTGCACCAGCACCAGTATCCATGAAGACTTCATGAATATCTTTTAGCCTTGCAGGCATTCCATTAATTCTATATTCAGTCTCGCCGTTTCTATATAGCTTTCTTGTAAGCGCGATTTCAGCAGGACGAGTAACTTGGTTTGCAATATGAATGTGCTTGCCAGTATCGTTTTGTAGAACAAGAGTAACCTCAGCAAATCCGCCTGGGCTGTACTTTGAAGAACCTGCAAAGATCAAGTCTTTCATCTTAGCACCACGCAAGTGCTTGGCAGACTGCTCTCCCATTACCCAAAATAAGGCGTCAACAATATTAGACTTCCCACATCCATTGGGGCCTACGATGCCGGTAATTCCTTCATCAAACTGTATAGTGGTTTTGTCTTTAAACGATTTAAAGCCTTGCAGGTGTAAACGGATCAATTTCATGCTGCTTGCGTCCCTCTAAAAAAATTTTCGTGTGTGTGTGTGCATTAAGATTTTCTCTTAATTGCAGAACGATTGTCTAATGATTTAGCGCATTTTTCGCCAATTGAAAAGGCCATAATGAATTCGAAAGACCGCTCTGGTGCGGTCCATTCTAAAAAAGAACTACTTTTTTCTGCAACACAGCAACTAATTGATGTGAAATACGTTATCTAGAATATGCTGAGATGCAAGAACAGAGGCGTCCATATCGTTTCCAAAGAAGTAATCTCCTGTTAAATAAACCCCTTTGTCCTTTAGGGCCAACTGATGGTCACTTGATATTGTTTTATCTACTTTGGCATATCTCCACTTATGAACATATGACTCGACAGGTCGAAAGGTCTCATCAAATTCTTCACGAAGTTCTTCCTTGGTTTTTTCATTCCAATCTTCTTCAAATTGAAGCAGATAATAATCAAAATCTTTTTTCACGTGCTGCAGCACCTTAAATTCACGTACTTGTTCAAGCTCTCTATCCATCGCGACCATATAGAATACTGCGCTGCTGTAAGTTGCTTTTGATAATGCTGGCACTTCAAGATTTGAATTACTTAGAATCTCTACTGCCTGAGGAGCTGGTACTGCCAGTACAACATCTTTTGCGGCTATACTTTCTAGGCCTCGAAAATGAAGAATATTCTCATTCTCGCCTACTTCAATGTTCTCTAGATGATGTTTTCTATGAGTTTCAATCTTTTCCACAAGTGATTTTGTCCAAGAAGTTATTGAATCCTGTGCCTTAACTTCAACTCCGTCACGAATGAGAGTCTCATTCTCTATTCCGGCCTCAACCATTTCATTAAGTTCTTCGACAGTGGATTGAAAGGAATTTACGCCTATATTAAAAACATGATTTTTAAATCTTCTTGTCGCTAAACGCCCCCCGATATTGTTGCTCTTCTCAAAAATAGCAACCTTCTTTCCAGCGTCCTGAAGTTTTCGTGCACAAAAGATTCCGGATGGGCCGGCTCCTATAATTGCCACATCATATTTACGCATTTGAGGCCTCCTTAAACATTTTTATACTTTTCTCACGGTTGGACTTATAGTCAGCAACAGGTCTTGGGTAATCTTTATCAAGTTCTATCCCAAACTTTTTCTCAATATCTTCGGTAATTTTTAAGGGTTCATGAATGTATTTAGGAGGAAGTTTTTCAAGCTCAGGCACAAACTTTTTAATATATTTTGCGTCCTTATCAAATCTTTCTGACTGCCTGTATGGGTTAAATATTCTAAAGTATGGAGCTGCATCTGTACCTGTGGAAGAACACCACTGCCAACCACCGTTGTTTGATGCGAGATCATAATCAATGAGTTTTTCTCCGAAGTACTTCTCACCTATTCGCCAATCAACTTGTAAAATTTTTGTAAGATAAGATCCAACAATCATTCTTACACGATTATGCATCCAGCCAGTTTGGTTTAGCTGCCTCATTCCAGCATCTACAATCGGAACTCCAGTTCGGCCTTCCTTCCAGGCTTTAATTAACTTGGGGTCATTATCCCACTCTACAGATCCATATTTATAAGATTCATTCTCAATATTGTTGTGAACATCTAAAAAACCTGAATAGAAGTCACGCCATACGAGCTCACTGAGCCAGACCTTCTTTCCTTCAGTATCTGTGGGTCTCACACTTCTAACAAGTTCTCGAATTGAGATATTTCCAAACCTTAAATAAACACTTAGGTGGGAGGTTGAATCGAGGGCAGGAAAATCACGATCTTCGTGATATCGATCGATTCTTTTTAGAAATTCCTTAAGTGTTTTACTTGGATTAACATCCCTCTTTTTAATATTATCGGCCTCTTCAAATCCCAACTCGTCCAAAGTTATATTTTTTGAGTAGCCTTTAATATTTTTATAAGTGATCTTTGATACGTTCACAGGGCGTATGGAAAAAGCATCTTCTTTTTTTTCAAGTTCTTTTAGCCAAGAGTTTTTATAGGGCGTAAATACCTTATAGAAGTTCCCATCGCCAGTTAAGATCTCACTAGATTCGAAGATCACTTGATCCTTAAAGCTAAGCATCTCAATACTTAAATCTTTTAACTTTTTTTCGACTTTAGAATCCCGATCTTTTGCATATTGCTCATAATCTCTATTAACACATACACGCTCGACCTTGAGTTTATGAGCGAGCTTTGGAATCTCATCAATGGGGTCTCCATGTAGCAAGTATATTCCCGCATTTTTCTTGGATAAAAACTCATTTAGCTTCTCTAAGGTTTTATAAATAAAGTAAAGTCGATGATCCTTTCTGTCCTCTAGCTTATCTAAGATTACTTTATCAAAGACAAATGCTAAATACACTTCATCACTGTTCTGAGTAGCATAACTTAAGGCCATTTGATCCTTTAGTCTCATGTCTCTTCTCAACCAAACCAATGACTTCATTTTGACTCTCCAAAGTATTCTCTTATCGATTGCATTCTATGTCTGAACATATCTTCAACATCCTTATTCGCTTTGCTAGAGGCCAGGTCTCCCAATAATCCGAATGGAAGTCTATATTTCAAATCATCCACCACAATAGTTCCCCCCTCTACCTCATAAAAAAGATGACTATGAAGCCAACTTTGAAATGGGCCGCTGGTCTGAACATCCTTAAAGAATTCATTCTCTGCAATATCACAGACTTTTGAACTAATTCTAACTGGGACTCCGAACTTGATCATTTTAAAGGTAAAGCTTGAGTTCTTCGTAAGTCTTTCATCACTGCTTTTTATAAGCTCCAGCTTTAAGTTACTAGGAGCAACCTTTTTTAGATTTGCAGGACGAGCAAAAAAATCATACACGTGCTCAATTGGACTGGGCAAAAACATGGACTTTCTTAAACGATAATGAAATCCCTCAAAATTCTCGCCATATAGTTTTTCAAAGTTACAGACTTCAGCACAAGCACTCTCTATGCTTGGATAATTAAATTTAAACCCAAACTCTTTCTCAGCTTTTGTGGAAATACGCTGATTACTCAGTGCGAGATAGGACTTCTCCCCCATCGTTAAATTTAAAGCAAATTCAGGAACTGTAAAAAGGGCAGGTCTTTGTGTGAACTTTGCTAGAACTTTATTAAACTTAATATTTTGTACTGGATTTGGAGCTGTAAGATTAACAACTCCTTCAACCTTCTGAGAGTCTAGAGCAAACTCTATAAATCTCACGACATCTTCCACATGAACCCAGCTCATCCACTGCTGTCCATTAGATAGCTTGCCGCCAAGCCCCGACCTATAAAGAGGTATCAATTTAGACATCAACGCACCATCATGTCCTAAAATCACACCAATGCG
>JAGSHJ010000335.1 GCA_023954595.1 Bacteriovoracaceae bacterium
ATTTTTTCGAGTTATAATTTCAAGATCATTTTTTCTGAACTGCTCTGCAACCTCAAAAGGCATTAGCTCATGATTTGTTTTGCCTAAGACCTGTTCTTCAGTGAAGTTGAATAATTTTTTAAAGGCCTTATTAA
This sequence comes from Bacteriovoracaceae bacterium, assembly GCA_023954595.1. GTDB lineage: Bacteria > Bdellovibrionota > Bacteriovoracia > Bacteriovoracales > Bacteriovoracaceae > UBA845. Next base: position 135 of record JAGSHJ010000335.1, read on the forward strand.
TTGCAATAAATCGGCCTTCTATATCTTTTGCATAGATAACTGCTGGCATATTGTCCAAGGTATTACTCAAAAACAATTTCTGCTCTTCAAGCATTTTTCGGCTCTTGATACTCAACTGCTCATTTTCAATTTGAAGTCTTTTTGATTCGGTTATATCCTGGCATGTGCCACTCAATGAAATAGTTTTTCCATTATCATCTTTAATTGCTTGTCCAAAAGCTTTTAGCCAAACAATCTTTCCTGTCGGGTAAGTTCCTCTGAACTCCATCTCATATGGCTCACCATCTTCAAGACATCTCTGAACCTTGGATAGCCACATCTCACGATCTTCCTCGTAGATCATAGCAACATGCTCTTCAAACTCTGGCCCAGCTGCAGAGGGCTCACGCCCAAACAATTTAAACAGTTGGTCAGACCAGTAGATCTTTTGTGATTCTATGTCAAAGGACCAGCTACCGAGCTTTGCAACCTTCTCGGCCTCTTCAAATTGTTCATTTTTAAGCCTAGCTTCCATCATGAAAAGGATCTGCCTGCCTAACGCTTCAAGGCTATGCCTTTGAGACTCTGTTAGTTGTTTAGGGCTACTGTCGAATACGGATAGACTTCCTATAACATATCCCCCCCTACCAACAATTGGAACACCAGCATAGAATCTAAGGTGCGGGCTACCGGTTACGAAGGCTCTATCTTTAAACTTTTCATCTTTGGATAGATCATTAATAACAGTTAATTCATTAATCTCAACGGTGTGTGAGCAAATAGAGTGTTCTCGTGGAACCTCAGACTCGTCTAACCCCACTTTAGCTTTAAACCAGACACGTTCTGAATCAATTAGAGAAACAAGAGCAAATTCACAGCCCGTAACTGTTGAAGCAACTTGAGCAATATCGTCAAATTCGACCTCACTTGGTGTATCAAGTATTTTATAGGTCTTAAGCTCATTAAGTCTTTTTAACTCTTCATCTGATTTTTGGACTTTTTCCACTGGTCTCTCCAATAAGGTGTATTGCTATTTCCGATTATACCTTTTTTCATTTATATAATCAGTAGTTTGACAGCCTTTGAGTACCTTAATTTATTTGCTCATTATCTTAAGGTTTATATAAATTCATAGGCTTGTGGTATTATGTTTGAAAGAATTTATTGAAGGACCCCATATTCAAATGCTCAATTTATCAGAATTACCTAGAAGGTTATTTACAACAACTTTCTATAAAAAGGCCCATTTAGAAAGAGGCTTCATTCAAGCTCCTTTATTAACAGTAGATGAATTTCAAGAATCCCTCCTCAATGGCCAAGTTGATACCAACACCCTTCTACTGTTCAAAGATGGGAAGATGTTAAATTCACAATACTTATCGAGGGCTACAACATCAAAAATCTCAGGTCGCCCAAGTGATCGTTTCTGGTGTATGAATAAATTAATACCGCTAGCAAAAGAAGATCTTCTATCTTTAAAAGTTTATAATTTCTCAAATTTCAGAAAAGAGTTAAAGAAGGTTGATAACCAATTAAAAGCTTATTTTCATACAGAAGTAACTTCTAATGTTTACTTTACACCATCCAACTCGCAATGTTTTGAGCCCCATAGTGATCCTTATAATATCTTAATTTTTCAAACGTCTGGTCAAAAGCATTGGAAAGTTTGGGAAGATGAGGATTCACCCACAAAATTCACTTTGGAAGAGGGAGACATGTTGATCCTTCCAAAGGACATGAAGCATCTGGCCTACACCACTAATAGTCACTCCCTACATATCACATATGGGATTAAAGAAATAAAGGCTCAAGAATACCTCATAAACATAATTCGTCAGGCAAAAACGGAAGCTGAATTCACACCGGATATGAGCCTCAAGAAAAAGCAACAAAACTTTGAGATGATGAAAAAGAAGCTGATCTCAAAATTACAAAACTTTAATCCATTAGATGAAAGTATATTAGAGCAGTCACTGGATATGCAATACTCAGCAGTCCCGCCAATAGTACTGGAAGGGGCCATTGGTTGTGGTTTTGAACCAGATAAAACATTTACTACAAGCTCTAGCGAATATTACATCGACACGTCAGAGGATTTTTTAATTCTTAGAACCCAGGGATATAAGTTTCAGTTAGACAAACTAGAAGGTCTAGGTGAATTTATAGACACCATTTTTAGTGGAGTATTTACTTTAGAGATTGCAATTAAAAAATGTTCTATTGATGATGTTGCTGCAACAGATTTGGTAAACCATCTTTGGGATTGCGGAATCATCGTATATGAATGAAAGGTTCTCTATAATAATTCCGGTTCTTAGATTTGAACCAATTCTCAAGCAGGTGGTCCTCTCAATCAAGGCACAAATATATCCTGCAGAAAATGTGGAAATTATAATAGTACAAAACTCGAGTCAAGAAACTGAAGTTCCCCAGTTTTTCAAACAGCACGCTAGAGTCATTCAAATCAATAAGGCGTCCAGGCCCCTTGCAAGAAACACAGGAGCACAGCATGCTAAATTTTCCACACTTTTGTTTCTAGATGAAAACTCACTTCTGACAAAAAAGAACATTCTTTTAAAGCTTTCAAGGTATAAAGAATTATCGGTAGTCCAGTTACAAATAAGGCCTAGCACTATTACTGAAAAAGAATCTTCACTACAAACTTACACTAGAACACAGTATTACAAGGCAACTAAATATAGCTGGAACGTGGCTTTGAATGGTACTTGCTTAGATACTGCAGGCCTAATAGTTCCAAAGCAAACCCTTTTAGAATTAGATGGTTTTGATTTAAATTACAATCGATTTGAAGACAGAGAGTTTGCCCTTAGACTTACTAATAAGGGTGTTCAAATAGAAGCTCCGTTGGATATTTTAATTAATAAGGTCATAGAAGATATGAGTTTTAAGGATCTATTAAATAGAGAAATTACTGACTTTTACTATCAACTAAAATATCGGTGGAAAGAAAATAAACTGGAAACATTGAAGCAGTTTTTAATTCAACTATTATTGGTATTTTCACCACTTAAACTTGTAGCTATTGTTCAGAAGAAAACATCCGCTTCTACAATGCTCATATCAACAATAACCTCAGCAATACAAGTAGTACTATTCACACCTATGATCCTACTTCTCAGCTGCGTGACCGATACCAACGACTCCGAGGATTGGGTTGCTAAAGAAGTCATTTCCTAAAATTTTATTAAAGAACTTTCCACCGGACCAAGAGCCATGAGCACAACAACTCAAGTCAAGGTCAGTACAGTTGATATAGATAAAATCAATAATAGCACCAACATTTACTAATGCGTGCCTAAGTGAGATTCCCTTGTACTTAAACATTCTCTGTCCAAGAGAGGAAGTGACAAAAAGGTAGCCTTGCGAATGGCTACTCCAAGAATTAGGCAAAAACCTTTCACGTATAATACTAATTGCATCAGGGCAGGTCTGCAACGGTTCAATTCTTTTAATCTTTTCATGGATGTAGTAAAAGCCATCTTCTAGATTTTCAGTATTGAGGCTTAAATAGTAGAACTGATTTTCATAAATAGCGCCGCCATTGGCGTATAGTTTTCTAGGCCCACGCTCCGATTTTCTATACGTACTAATCCTCTCCAAAAGGGAGAACAGCTTTTTTTGCTCAAGAGGTTTGCCAGAGTAATCCCTACAGCTAGATCTCTTATGCAGAAGTTCCAAAGTCGTGGA
>JAGSHJ010000295.1 GCA_023954595.1 Bacteriovoracaceae bacterium
ATTTCATTCTTATTAGGGAACGTCATGCGTAGCTCCTTTTTCTTTAAATGCGGTTATCACGCCGACATAAAATTGATTTCGTTCTTGCAGCCAAACAAGTCGATAAACCTTAGTTTCAAATAAAACTCTTGATAAAAAATATGAAAACTCGCCCCTTTCCGCTGTAGGAGCAAAAGATTTACCATCAAGAAGCATAACCAAAGAAGTAATCAGCTCATCGGTTATTTGATCTTCTTGCTTACCAACGTGAGGATCAATAATAATCCCAGCTACCAGTAATCCATTTACATAAATGTTTTTTTTAAGGGCATATGTTTTTCTATGCTTATTCAACTAGTACATTGCACGTTCAGTAGACATATTTATCTACAGGCAAGCAAGACAAGCTCTACACGAGTAAACTCAAACACTTAGAATTAAACTTTAATTACATTTTTCTGGTTTCTGGAAATATTTAGAAAAGCCCGATTTAAAAGCCAGTCTTTGAGATTCTAGGTGGGAAAAATTTAAGTCCCTGTATTAGTGCACAGGGACTGGTTGGTTATCTAGTAATTTACGACTACTCCAAATTTATTTTTGGTGTAAAAGGCTTAAGGCACAAGTCTTGTTTACCTATAATTTTCACTTCGTGGTCAGACATGTCGACTTCAACATGTACACAATACTGTTCTTCAATATTATAAATACTACCAAATTTTAATGTTCTACGAGCTTTATTATCTAAGCCTCCCATTCTGCTATACTCAATGCCTAAAAATACGTTGTCTTGATCTTTTTTAAGCATAGCATTTAACTTGTTAAGCCCCTCAATCCTTTCAACCAAATAGTCTTGAACGCCTGAGTCGCTTAAAATTATTTTATTAAATTTAATATTGTTAGTTAAAAAATGTTTTGTCTGATCAGCAAAAACAGATGTTGAAATCAGAATTAATCCAAATAATAGAATTCTCATGTCAAAGCTCCATGCTTTAAAAAGTTAATGGTTTATTCTTAAACCGTGTTTATAGTTTCTTTGTTTTTCCAAAAATGTTCATCAAATCGTGATTTTAAAGACGATCCTTCATGATCGAAGTGAATTTGTTTTAAGTCTCTGCCTTTTTAAACAGAGACTTAATCGATAGCTAGTAGTTTATATTACAGTTCACTTTTAAGCTTTTGATCTCTTTATCACCTAATATTCCTCCATGCTTATTCTTAAGTTCAACTTCTATCTCAGTATCTTCACCGACTCTAGATACAAAACCAGAACTAATATCAGATGATTGCGCTTTAAACCCTGTTACTTTATCCACGACTGTTACATCTCCAAAACCACCTTCAGCTGTAACATCAGCAAAATAAGCATAATCTTCACCAATTTTGTTAATTAAGGACGATTTCTTAGTAATTTCTTTAGTAACCTGTGATCCTTCAACATATTTTCCTTCCACTGCTACTGAACAAGTTAAAGTCCCTGCGGCAAAAGATGACATTGAAATTAGAAGAGCTAATCCAATCAATAATGTTTTCATAATTTTCTCCATATTTAAAAGTAATGGTTTATATCCAAACCTTGTTAATAAATTCTTTGTCTTTCAATTCAGGATCAGAAAAGATGGCCTTTCTGAATCCTTTTAAAATCCTCGGAAAAAAATAAATTTTGCCGGCGTCGTTGTTCTCAATAAAACGAGTTTGCCACGAGTTAACGCTCAGCAATATCGCTCTAGTAAAACTTACACACTCATTAAATTTCCCTAATTCGGCTCACGCTCAAAATAGAAAAATTATCATCAGGATAATCGCGAATTATCATGAGGATAATTCTGTTTTTTGTCTCCTATGCTATCCCATTGAAATTATTCAAAGCTCACAGACCAAAGTTTTGGCACGATTTTTGACGTGTAAGACAGCAATTAAACAAAGGAAAATCAGTGTCTGGAAGAAGTAAATACTTGGACGATCTATTGAGTGACATGGGCAAGGCCGCAAAACAGGCCTATGAAAGCGATGCCCAATACATTGCTCTTAACCTGGAAGCCTCTATAACAGATCGGCCGTAACCACTCGGGTTGGTACAAAATCAGAGAAAGGCTCAGGCCTTGGCATGATCATTGTAAAAACGATGCTTGAAAAAATGGGCGGAAGCCTAAGAGTACATTCCTCTACAGAGAGCTCAAATCGCGGCACTAAATTTACAGTTATCCTTAATAAGGCCTAGCCGCCTAGAAATTTGGACAAAAAAAAGCCCTACATAAGTAGGGCTTTTAAAACTGAAATTGGGTGTTTCAGTTGGTATATCCAAAAAATGGTCGGGGTGAGAGGATTCGAACCTCCGACCTCCTCGTCCCAAACGAGTTACGCTACCAGGCTGCGCTACACCCCGACTAATCAGATATGGACAATAGTTTTAATGTATTTAAACTATTTTGGCAATGAAGTTTTTTTACTTTTGAAAGAATTTCAGCGCTTCGCGGCAAGCTCTTGCTCTGTGCGAGTTCTTCATCTTCCATTCAGCAATTTCAGCTAGATACTTGTCCGAACACCCATCCGGGATAAAAATTGGATCGTATCCAAAGCCTTCATTTCCTCTTTGCTCATGGCCAATTGTGCCATTTACTCTTCCCTCAAAGAAATAGACTTCCTTCTCGGAAATATAAAAACAGAGGTTACAAACAAAGTACGCTTTTCGTTGCTCACCTTTGAATTCACTCATCAGTTCCAACAGTTTTGCGTTTTTATCTTTATAATCCTCTAACTCAGGTGCAAATCTTGCAGACCTTACACCCAATATATTAGGCAAGGCCTCAACAACAAGTCCTGAGTCATCTGCTACAGCAGGTGATTTGTAAAAGTCATGATAGGCCTTGGCCTTCTTAAAGGCATTTCCCTCAAAAGTATCTGCATCTTCGATAACATTTACCTTCTCAGGTGCCGACTTAATTGTTGCAACGTCCCTAAGTAGCTCATCTAATTCTTGGGCCTTGTGAGCGTTGCTTGAACCTAAAATGAACTCTCTCATTGCTCTAGAACCTCTTTTTGAGCTTTAAAGATATTTTTCATAGCATCTTTTGCACATTCTAAAATAGCATCAAGTTGCTCACGTGAGAATGGTTCGCCTTCAGCAGTTCCTTGAACTTCTACAAATTTGTCAGACTCAGTCATTACGATATTAACATCAGCTTCGCAGCTGCTATCTTCTTCATAATTAAGGTCAGCGATTATTTGTCCTTCTTTATCAATCCCCACACTTAATGCCGCCAAAGCTTCCTTAAGTGGAGTTTCTTTAATTAAACCTGCTTTCAACAATTTTTCAACGGCCAGTGCCAATGCTACATAGGCCCCAGAAATAGAAGTAGTTCTAGTCCCGCCATCGGCCACCAAAACATCACAATCTACAATTATTTGTCGCTCACCCAGCTTTTTGAAATCAACTACCGCTCTAAGAGCACGTCCAATTAATCTTTGTATTTCTTGAGTTCTTCCAGAAGCACCTTTTCTTTCTCTTCTTATTCTATCGTGTGTTGAGCCCGGAAGCATGTTGTACTCGCCAGTAACCCAACCAGTACCTGTTCCTCTCATCCAAGGTGGAACATTTTCTTCAACGGTGGCAGTAATATGAACTTTAGTATTTCCAAACTCTGCTAGGACACTTCCCTGAGCGTATGGATTTATATTCTTGGTAAACTTAATTGGTCTTGGTTCAGACCTTTTGATTAGCGACATTTTAGCTCCTTTATGAAGGTTCATATATAGCGTTTTTTTTAGTAGTCTTCAACAATGATACATATCCATAAGAAGCAATGCGAATCCACTCAAAGCCTGGCCCTAGAGCTCTCAAAGACACATAAAGAAGACATTCTAGTGACTTGCGACACCCAGTTGGCCGGAGAAGGTCAAAGAGGAAGAAAATGGGTTCATGCTGACCAAGCAATTGCTTTATCATTTAGTACTTGGCCATCAGATGTATACACCCTAAGTTCTCTGGAAGTGGCCTGTTTGACCAGAGAGCACCTTCTTCAGCAATACAATGTGCAAACAATGTTAAAGTGGCCAAATGACATCTATACAATGGATGGAAAAAAGTGCGGTGGGATTTTAATACAAAATAGTGATAAGCAGTTAATCGTCGGAATAGGTATCAACTTCTCGGCCAACAATATACCCGATGATCTTAAAGATAAAATGGGTGCTCTATATTCAAGTAAGGTTGAGCTCGATTC
>JAGSHJ010000236.1 GCA_023954595.1 Bacteriovoracaceae bacterium
GGCCAAAGGGTTATTGATTTCATGTCCTACACCTGCGGCAAGTTCGCCAACAGAGGCAAGCTTTGAATTTAAAAACGCCTGCCTTTCCAGCTCCTTTTTCTCAGTAACATCTATAGAGATACCACCAGTCGCGATAACTTCACCATGTTCATCATAGTAGGGAAATTTGTAAGAATGATATAATCGTAGTTTTCCATCTCCACCTACGGCTCCCTCTTCTGCCTCGATGACGTCTTTTTTATTAATAACAACTAGATCATTTTTGCGAAAGGCATCAGCGACTTCGGCTCCAAAAAGCTCATGATCGGTCTTTCCAATAACTTCTTGTTCCTTGAGTTTATATAGTTTTTCAAAGGCAGTATTAATTGAGATTAGTCTCCCATCACGGTCCTTTGCATAAAAAACAGCTGGTATATTATTTAATGTATTAATTAAAAATCGCTTATGTTCCTCTAACAGCTTCCTTGATTCCCTTCGCATTTTATCATTATTAATTTCAAGAAGCTTCGAATGAGTAATGTCCTGGGCCGTACCACTTAGTGAAACAATCTTTCCATCTTCATCTCTAAACGCCTGTCCAAAGGCCTTCAACCACACGACTTTCCCAGAAGGTTGAGTGCCACGAAACTCCATTTCATAGGATTCACCTAGCTTTACGGCCTTTGTAACCTTATCTAGCCACAGCTCTCTATCGTCTGGATGAATATGTTTTGCTATATGCTCTTCAAAAGCTGGCTCACCTTCTCCCGGATCAAGACCAAAAATTCTAAACAGCTCATCTGACCAATAAATCCTCTCCCCTTGGACATCCAATGACCAGTTACCAATTCTTGCAACTTTTTGGGAGACTCTAAATTGCACCTGCTGCCTTTTAGATTCAAGAATAAATAGCACCTGCTCTTTTACCCCATCCAATCCATCCCATTGGTCCTGTTCAAGAATATTGTCCTTAGTACCAAGGAGACACAATCTTCCAAGCCTTGAGCCAGTACCATCTAATATTGGAATATAAGCAAAATAATTAAAAAAGGGGCTACCAGATATATAAGGATGTTCTTTCACATTGCGTTTTTTTCTAAGTTGAAAGACTTCCATGGCATTACCCTGTGATTCAACTAATGAAGAAGTGAGATCTACAAGGGAATCATCGGCTAATTCAAAAGCGAGTGTAGAGCTAGTAAATAGACTGTCACTTTCACAAACTTGTAATACGGCCACATCACAGCGACTGATCGACCTAGCAATCCTTGCAGTGTTCTCTAGCTGGCACTCCCACTCACACTTAACACCACCTAGTGTGCTGTAGCTGCTCAGTTTTTCTTGTAAATATGATGTGCTGTCTATGTTCAAAGCAGTCTCCGCCAAAGAAGTGGACACAACAATGCCCAAATTATTAAACATGCAACAGGACTGCCGATCTATTAAGCGTGTGGAGATTATCTAAGTTCTTTTGAGATTTAACACAAGGTGACATTCTTATTTGAATCAAAAACCAGCATTAAACGATCTTCTTCTTGCAAAAACGATTCCCGACAAGTTTAATTTTTATATCTAACTTAATTTAATATCTTTGAGGGAACACACATGAAAACTCTTCTGCTTTGCACCGCGCTAATTTCATCATTGGCAAATGCTGCACTAACCACAAGTTATGTAATTATTGCTGATAGCGGTAAAGACAACAAAGGCCAGGCCGATGTTGCTAAAGCGATGAAAAGACATTGTGAGCAAGAGAGATGTGATTATGGAATGCTTGCTGGTGATATAATTTATCCGGGTGGAATGACAAAAAGAAATGATCCAGCAATGAAGCGCTATTTCCACAAACACTATGACCAACTAAATATTCCATTTTTAATAGCACTTGGTAATCATGACTATGGTAAGGTTCCACTTAACTGGGAACGAGGCGACTTTGCATTACACCACGCTATGTTTCAAGCAAATTTCATATTGCCACATTACTACTATCTAAAAATCACAAAGAACGCGATCATAGCTGTGCTTGATACCAACAGGCTTTTCTTTTTCAAAGACGAGAAGCGGATGGTTAATCTTTTAAAGGGAGCATACAAGCTAGCAAAGCAGTTAAACATGTGGTTTGTTGTCATGGGACATCATCCATACCTTTCAAATGGTAAACACGGTAATGCTGGAAGCTATGAAGGTATTCCAGGTCTCGGATACAACATTAAAAACATTCTTAATGATCACATGTGCGGTAAAGCAGACTTCTATATCGCAGGCCATGAGCACCTGCTTCAAGCATTCGATGGCAATGTAGCAGACTGTGACACACAGATGATTGTTTCAGGTACTGCGGCCAAAGCAACAGAGATTCTAAGAGACACACCATCTTTATTTGAAACCGAAAGTTTAGGCTTCTTTCACCTAGAACTATCGGGTGATACAGCAACTGTTAAAGCAATTGATGAATTCAACACGGTTCTTTATCAACAAACGCATAAGAAAAAACTTAAAGGCCCTATTTTAAAATAAATATTATTGCCTTGTAATCTTTATATCACTCATTTGAATAACCTCACGCCAATGTTACCGCTATGGCACACAAAAGGTTATTCAAATGGTAAATATAAAGCTCATCATATCAATGGACTGGGAAGGCTGTGATCTTCTAGATAGAAACTTAGACTCTATAAAAGAATTTAAGAAGAAATGGAACTGTCCGATTACTCACTACCTAAATGCTGGCTACTATACAAATCCAAATACAATGATGGATCAGGTCACTGATAAAATCCATATGACGATGCAAAGTGATGATGAAGCAGGCCTTCACTTACATGCACCTAGGCACTTTGTTGAGTCCGCAGGTGTTGGCCTTAAAAACGGTCCAACATTTTCAAAGCATGGGGATTATAATAGCGGACAAGAATTTGGTCAGGAAGTCATGCTTCACGGCTATAGCAAGCCTGAACTGGACAGACTTATCTCTCACTCCAAGACTATCCTAGAAGATAAAGGCCTTGGCCCATTAAAGTCATTTAGAGCTGGTGGTTGGATGTGTGATGAGAAGTTAATAGACTCTCTTGCAGATAATGAATTTGAAATTGAAAGCTCTGCCACAGTTGCAGAACTGCTTGAAGGAAGTAGCTGGGAAAACGACAATCTTCAACGCTACATCTCTCTTATGTGGGACGACATCACAATGGATTCATCTCCATATTATTTAACCACAAATAATAGGAAGCTCTTAGAGATTCCAAATAACCTGGGTGCTATTGATTACTGGCAACCTAGTTGGATTGAAATTCTGGCGCAAAAATGCATTGAGAATGCTCAAAACAAAACGAATTATGTCGCGGTTATTAATTCTCACCAAGAAACCTTTAGCGACAATGTTGACAAGCTAACCAGCTTCATTGAAAGCATAAAGCTATGCCCTTATGCAAATGTTCAGTTTACAAACAATCAGGAGGTTTTAAATAAACTCAAAGAGAGTGCATAAGGACAAATACGAGCGATTTCTGTAATAATACAATCCAAGTAATTACCTCTTATTAAAGAAAACTCCCTTCATGTCCTGTCATATTTAACTTTTTGACCTTATTTGCAAAAAACTCAGGCCCCCAAATATCTAATGTTTGTACCTTCTCTGGTGGTAAAAACTTTCTCACGTCTGCTTTAACATCACTCCAATTTAATGAATTTATTTTTTCCATTAAGGAAGTTTTCAAAAACTTCTCATCAACTTGGATATTCTTTCCCTTCCAAGGACCAAGTTGATTCAATGCATTTTCCAATAGCTTTAAGTTGGGAGAACAATTATTTTTTACATACCAAGAGTAATCGTACCAATCTCTTCCCTTTGCATAAGGACGGCATAGTAGTGCGTGCAATTTCCCAGACATCAAGCTTGAAAGATCATACGCTAATATTTGAAAATCTTCTGGAAAGTCAATGAATTCAGTCTTCTCAGATGCGCCAAGAGGAGGATTTGTATCAACTTCAACTTTAATTTTAATTTTTAGTCTATTATCCTGTTGGTGTTTGAATGTTAGTACTTTTTTAATGGAATCATCTTTTAAAAATCTTGATTGAACAGTTCTATCAGTAAGATCTTTCTCGTCTATAGTTAGGGCATACCCATAAGGTGCCATAACATCCATTGCCTTTTCCAAATACTCATCTAACTTAAAAAGTGTATCGACTCTTCTTGTTGAAAAGTCTAAGTCCTCAGAAAAGCGATCTAACGAATGTATGATCCTTAAACACGTCCCTCCCATAAAGCATGCCTTTTCGAAAAAACCAACTTCATAAAGAGCATATAATGCAACCTCTTGCGTAATTTCCTTTAAAGCATTTAGCTCATCTTCCGCTGTCTTTAAATTATAGTGACTATCAAGCCTGTGCTGAATAATATCTTTCACTTTAAGTCCCTTACTAAAATTGTTGCCAAACTTCGAGTAGTCTTCTTTTTATAAAGGTCCCCTAACTCCAAGATTTCTTTTGTTTCAAAATTGCCCAACGCAACTTTTAATTCTTCTAGGTCAACTCTAAAATCGCTCTCTAAGTCACCTACTTTCTCATAGAGTTTTCTTCTTGAATAAATTAGATCGAATAACGCGCGGACTGGATTCGCAATTTTTGCATTTGTCACCTCATCCTTTTCAACACCTACATAAAATGGAGAAACTGGAGAATAAGTAAAACTAAATCTCCCTAGGGAATTTTTAAAAACTTTGTTTTTTGCAATAGATGTTGAAGTTACTTCATAAACAGCTTCAGGAATCAGGCCATGATGTGATAATGCTGACTCAAATGAAATAAAACTATGAAGCACTAACTTATTGGCCAATTGAAATTTTGAAAAATCATATTTTGGTCTCTTTTTTAACGACAGAGAGTAAAGGCCTCTTTTAAATCTCACCAAGTTTTTCTGTTTCAGGTGATATGTAAGAGAATTATAAATAGCCGATGGTTGTTTATCTTTAAAAACAACCTTCAAGTCATCATCAGTAAATAGTGACACTTTTAGTTCATTTTCGATTATTTCAAGAAAATCAGCACTCATTTTGGCTCCAC
>JAGSHJ010000283.1 GCA_023954595.1 Bacteriovoracaceae bacterium
CGTTATGGATCCACCATCCTTAATGAGATTACAAGTCAAATCTTACGAAGATTTCTTGCAAAGAGATATTCCACCGGCAAGAAGAGAAGAAAAAGGCCTTCAGGCTGTTTTTAAGTCGGTTTTCCCTATCTTTGATTTCAACAATACTGTCTCCTTAGAATTTGTAAGTTACTCACTTGAAGAGCCCAAATATTCGGTTCAGGAGTGTAAAGCCAGAGGGCTATCTTATGAATCTCCTTTGAAAGTGACTGTCAGGCTGGTTTTCTTTGACGTTGACGAAGATGATGAAGAAAACAGAACAATCTCTTCAATTAAAGAGCAAGAGGTTTACTTAGGTAATATTCCATTAATGACCGACACCGGTTCATTTGTATATAACGGAACTGAGAGAGTAATTGTTTCTCAGCTTCACAGATCTCCAGGTATCATTTTTGAACACGATAGTGGTAAGAAGCATTCTTCTGGAAAGCTACTTTACTCTTCAAGAATCATCCCTCATAGAGGTAGCTGGTTAGATTTTGAATTCGATCATAAAAATGTTCTTTACGCCAGAATCGATAGAAAAAGAAAGTTGCACGCAACTGTTATTCTAAAGGCTCTAGGTTATAGCGTTCCAGAACTCCTTGACCTCTTCTATAAGAAGGAAACTCTTCACTTGTCTGAGAAGAAATTTGAAAGAGAGTTAGACTTCTCTTTAATGCAAGGTGCTCGTGCTGATGAGGATATTCTTGATCCTAAATCAGGAAAGCCTATCGTTAAGAAAGGCAAAAAAATCACTAAAGTTCACGTTAAAAAACTTAACGAAGCTGGTATCAAAACTCTTGAAGCAACTTTGGAGCAAATTGTTGGAAAAGTTGTTGCTGATGACGTTTATGATGAAGAAACCGGTGAAGTAATTGCTTCAGCAAACGAAGCCCTTACTGAGCAAAAGATATATGATCTAATGAACTCTGGAGTATCAACTCTAGAAGTTCTTTACATTGATAATGTTAACTACTCAGATCAAATGAGAAATACACTACTTCTTGATAAGACAAACTCTTATGAAGAAGCTCTAGTTAAGATCTTTGAAAGATTGAGACCTGGTGAGCCGCCAACACTTGAAACTGCTGAGGCTTTATTCGCAAGCTTGTTCTTTGATGATACAAGATATGACCTTTCTAAAGTTGGTCGTATGAAAATCAATTATAAGTTTGGTCTTGATATCCCTGTAGAAAACACAACACTTACTAAAGACGATATTATTAGAACGGTACGTTACCTTGTTGACCTTAACAACGGTAAGGGTCAAGTTGACGATATCGATCACTTAGGTAACAGAAGAGTAAGAGCTGTTGGTGAACTTCTTGAAAACCAATTCCGTGTTGGATTGGTAAGAATGGAAAGAGCTGTTCGTGAAAGAATGTCTATCCAAGAGCTTGAGACTATGATGCCTCATGATCTAGTAAACCAAAAACCTGTTGCTGCGGCAGTTAAGGAATTCTTTGGTTCTTCTCAACTTTCTCAATTTATGGATCAAACAAACCCACTTTCAGAAGTTACTCACAAGAGAAGACTTTCTGCTCTTGGGCCAGGTGGTCTAACGAGAGAGAGAGCTGGATTTGAGGTTCGAGATGTTCACGCTACTCACTACGGAAGAATGTGTCCGGTTGAGACTCCAGAGGGACCGAACATTGGTCTAATTACTTCTTTGGCAACATTTGCCAAAGTTTCAGAATACGGATTTATTGAGACTCCATATAGAACGATCGAAGAGAATGGTAAAGTTTCAGAGAAAGTTTCGTACTTCTCTTCATTTGAAGAAGAAGGCAAAATTATCGCTCAAACGACTAAGAAGCACATTAACAATGGCATCTTAGAAGGCTCACTAATTCCTGCTCGTAAGGAAGGTGAACTTGCTCTAGTTGATGCTGATGAAATTGAGCTAATGGACGTTGCTCCTTCTCAGATGATCTCGATTGCAACATCTCTAATTCCTTTCTTGGAGCATGATGATGCCAACAGAGCCCTAATGGGTTCAAACATGATGAGACAGGCAGTGCCTGTTGTTAGAACTGACGCTCCTGTTGTTGGTACTGGTATTGAATCAATTGTTGCAAGAGATTCAGGTGCAATTCTATTCGCACTACATAGCGGAAAAGTAATCTTTGTTGATTCTAATCGTATTGTTATTCAAAGAGACAATGTGAAGGAAGAAGAATCAGGCGTAGATATCTATAAGCTTGTTAAGTATCAGAGAACTAACCAAAACACTTGCCACAACCAGAAAGCTCTTGTGAAAGAGGGTGATAAAGTTGAAAAAGGCGATGTTATTGCTGATGGACCTGGTACTCAATTAGGTGACTTGGCTCTTGGCCAAAACGTTCTTGTGGCATTCATGCCATGGGGTGGCTATAACTACGAGGATTCAATCCTAATTTCAGAAGATATGCTGGCGAAAGACACATTTACTTCTGTTCACATTGAGTCATTCGAAGTTGAAGCAAGAGACACAAAGCTAGGTAAAGAAGAAATCACAAGAGATATTCCAAATGTTTCCGAAGAAGCCCTTAAAGATTTAGATGAGGCCGGAATTATTAGAACAGGTGCTGTTATTAGACCTGGTGATATCCTTGTTGGTAAGATCACTCCAAAAGGTGAAACTCAACTTTCTCCTGAGGAAAAACTACTTAAAGCTATCTTTGGTGATAAAGCTGGTGATGTTAAAGATACATCATTGAGAGTGCCTTCTCACGTAAGAGGTACTGTAATTAAAGCGCACGTTTTCACTAGAGAAGGTGTTGAGCTTGATGCAAGATCTAAAGCAATTATTGAGAACGAAACTTCTCTAATTAGAAGAGATGAAGCGATCGAAGTTAAAGCGATCCAGAACTCTTCACTTACTTCAATTGCTAAAATGTTGAAAGGTTCAACTACTACTGACAAATTAGTATCTGAAGATGGTTCAACTGAGTTACTACCAAAAGGTGCTGAGATTTCTGAAGAAGCTCTTAGAAATATCCCTTTTGAGCTAATTGGTTACCTTCCTCTTCAAGCTGATTTGGAAGAAAAGCTTACTGAGTACTTTGCTGACGTAAGAAACAGAATAAATATTGTTAGAACTCGTGCTAATGAAGAAGTTGCAAAGTTGCATAAAGGCGATGAGCTTCTTCCAGGCGTTATCAAGAAAGTTATCATCTATGTTGCAATCAAGAGAAAGCTTCAAGCTGGTGATAAGATGGCCGGTAGACACGGTAACAAGGGTGTTATTTCAAGAGTTCTTCCTAAGGAAGATATGCCATATCTTGCTGATGGTACTCCAGTTGAAATTGTTTTAAACCCACTAGGTGTACCAAGTCGTATGAACATTGGTCAGCTACTTGAACTTCACCTTGGTTGGGCTGGACGTGGACTTGGAGACAAGATCAACTACATGCTTGAGAAAAGGATGGAAATTGATAAGTTGAAAGACTTAATTTCTGGAATCTACAAGAAACCAGAAGTTGACGAGTGGTTAAAGAAAGCTAGCGACGAAAGAGTTAAAGAACTTGCAGAGCAACTTCAAACTGGTGTTCGTTTCTCTACTCCTGCATTTGATGGAGCTAAAGAAGCTGATATCGAAGAAATGCTAGAGTTGGCTGAGCTTGATAAGAGTGGAAAGACTACATTGTTTGACGGTATTTCTGGCGAGGCATTCGCAGAGGAAGTTACTGTTGGTACAATGTACATGCTTAAGCTTCACCACTTGGTAGATGAAAAGATCCATGCTAGATCCACTGGACCATACTCTTTAGTAACTCAACAGCCACTTGGTGGTAAGGCCCAATTTGGTGGTCAGAGACTAGGGGAGATGGAAGTTTGGGCACTCGAGGCATATGGAGCCGCCTATACTCTACAAGAATTCCTAACAGTTAAGTCTGACGATGTTGTAGGTAGAACTAGAATGTATGAATCGATTGTTAAAGGTGAGAAGGTGCTTGAGCCTGGTCTACCTGAATCATTCAACGTTCTTGTAAAAGAATTGCAAGCTCTGGCTTTAGATATGAAGCTTGAAGAGCCAACTGTGGAAAACTTGGGATAATAAAAAATAATTAAGAGAGGCTAAACTCTATGAAAGACTTACTAAACTTTTTTGATAAACCGAAAGACCCAATCAGCATCCAGGCCGTTTCTATAAGAATGGCCTCTCCTGATACAATTAGAGAATGGTCTTTTGGTGAAGTTAAAAAACCAGAAACTATAAACTATAGAACATTTAAGCCTGAAAGAGATGGTCTCTTCTGTGCTAAAATCTTTGGACCAATCAAAGATTATGAATGTATTTGTGGTAAATACAAAAGAA
>JAGSHJ010000025.1 GCA_023954595.1 Bacteriovoracaceae bacterium
AAAATAGCCTTTGGTATTAAGTAAGATTGTATAATTCTATGCACTCTTTCACTTTCAGCACCATTTAAGAGCAAAGGATTATCACCGTCGACGACTCTTGCCTCTTCATCCTTAAACAGATCCTCAAACTCATTATTCTCAATAATTAAGGGATAGCGAAGATTACTTGTATAGGGAGTGATAAAAAGTTCTTTCTTAAGAGGGTCCATCGAATTTAAATTATTTGAAGTTTTAATTGAAAGTGTTTTTATGAATCGATTTGTCTCCATTTGATCAGCAGATAAAAGGGCCATATCAGTTATTTTGAACCAAAATTCAATATTATCCCATTCCGTAAAATAAAAGTGGAGTGTATTTTTACTCTCCGTGACCTTATCTAATTGTTTGAACACTCCCTCCACCTTTGCAGCCCAGAAGTAAGTATAATCACTTATATATAGTATAGTACTTATACCAGCTCTATTATTAACCTCAACAACTTGCTCAAAGAATCCAAAATTTAGTTTTGCATTACCTCTCGAAGCCTTATATTTACCCCAATACAGGAATTCGTTATCCCGAAGCTTCTTGTTAAAGCTATGGGCCTGTGTTTCTGCACAGTAATTCCCTTCATTGATCTTACTTAGAACGGGATCATAGACTTTATAAAAATGGTATCCTTCTTTAATAAAGTTAGGTGGTTCATCGGTTTTAGAGAGCTCAGGATGCTCCGTAGGCTTACTGTCATGTCCATTGATTCGACTTCTAAGGGCATGGTGTGCATTCAAAAGTTTAAGTGTTGGAGAAGTTCTTTCTGAAAACGCTTCTCCTTCAGGAACGAGCTCAACACCGACAGCTTCCGGCCCTTTAACACCTTCCCCTACTTCAAATGAAACTTTATCTCCATCTTTGCAAAAGGCAAAGTCTCTAAACTTACTAACGTGGCAAAAAAGATCACTTCTCCCCTCTCTCTCTATGAATAAGAATCCCCTCTCAGAATTAACAAATTTAATTTCACCAAATTCTCTTGCCATACTCGACCTCGTTATTCTTGAGAACTTTTCAAAAGTTTAATAATATTACTTAGTTCGATTAAGTCAGTTTTGTTTTTACTAATAAAATAAGAGTCATAAAATACATAGAGCTCACTCTTAACTCTGGAGATAGCCACGTTAATAATTTCAGAAGATATATTCTTTTTTCCGAAAACCGTCCTTAGCATTATGCTAGGGCTACAATCACCGTAATGAGCAGTATCAAATACCACGTATTTGAAGCCATCACCTTGTGATGAGTGAATAGTAAAAACTCGGTCCTTAAAATCGGGAAGTTCTAACCTCTTTAGAGCATGAATTATCTCTAATCTTTGCTTTCTAAAAGGGGTGATTATAGCAACATCTTCAGGACTCCACTTTTTATCCTTTACAAGGGATGCGACTCTATCTGCAGCTTCTTTGCAAAAAAGCCCTGTTTGTTGTACCGATTGAAAACCATTGCCTTCCAGGTCCACTAGGTTTATTGAATTGCTACTAGGTAGCTCATCTTTCCCCTTTAGGACTCCTTTATAAAAAACTTCCGAAATAACACTTGTTATATTCCTAGGCATTCGGTGGGAAAGAGATAAAAAAGAACAATTTGGAGTCAATTTAGTCGGATCAGTGAGATTGAAAATATCAAAAACTGTCTCAGATAAGTACTTAACGGTATCTCCAGTAGAAGATATTACTACGGGGCGGATTTGTTTAGGGTCTCCCACACCATAGATTCTCTTTCTTGCAAGATATGAAAGGCTATAAAAGAGAGGGAGTGGAACCATTGAGGCTTCCTCTACAATAACATTATCAAACTTAGTTTTTTCAAAAAGATTATTAACAAAAACTTGAGCGACCGTTGCAAATACAGTCATCTTTCTTTCTTGAATCAAACTCCGAACTCGGCTATTTATTTCGA
This sequence comes from Bacteriovoracaceae bacterium, assembly GCA_023954595.1. Taxonomy (GTDB): domain Bacteria; phylum Bdellovibrionota; class Bacteriovoracia; order Bacteriovoracales; family Bacteriovoracaceae; genus UBA845. Next base: position 1,930 of record JAGSHJ010000025.1, read on the forward strand.
TTCTGAGTTCCTGAATGCTTGCAAGAACCTTAACTTTCTCGTCCCTTTTCAGTCCTTTAAGTTTCTCTCGAAGTAAGTCAATTTCATCATAGTAATCATCTAGAGTGTCATCTTCAAAAACGGCCCTGGGTAAATTATCTTTAATTAGTGAGTGATTCTTCCTTAGGCTACGTCCAATCCTAACAGCCTTCTTTTGATACTCGTCCGATTCCACATTTTTTAAGAATTCAATTAATATGTTATCAACAGCCTGATTAGAGATTGAAACGATGAGCGTTGTTTCATCATCTTTAATCAATTCTTTAATCAAATTTGACGATGAGTGCGTCTTCCCAGTTCCAGGTGGTCCCCAGATGTAATTAATGAAATAGTCCTTTGTATATCCCACTTCTGTTTTCTCAGGAATACCTCTTCTAGAATCTAGTTTTTCTTTCTCCGTTTCTATTTTCTCAAAAGACTTTTCAATCTCTTTTAAGATTCTAGTGTCTTCCTCTGTTGGGCCGTCGTCCGTCTGCCCTTTCCAAGCATAGTACCGTCCAAGTATCTTGCTTAGAACCAAGTCAGAAATTGGAATAATGCGAAGATTTGTTATAAAATCACTTATCTCATCTTGAAAGTACAAATATAAGTTCTCACTATCTTTATCTATTGTTGCTGAGAGCTGTCTCCCTTCATCCTTGAATTCAACCCGACAAAGTTGACTACTTTTGAAATTCTCTAAGAAACTGTATTTTGATTCACCAAGTTTTTCTAGGCTTATTGAATAACAAACATTTTCACCTTCACTATAAAGTTCGTTATATCTGAGTAAATTAGGGCTTTCGATATTGATATCTTCTTTAATCGCCTGATTTTTCTCATCGAGTAGTGCACCTATCCGATGATCCATAAACTTAATAAAGCTCATTAAGCCGCCTTCTTTAATTCTTTCATCAAAAGAAAGAATCCTTCTTTAATATCGTCTGGAAGACCTTCCCTAAAGCTAATGGCAAAGTTCTGTTTGGTCCTGGTTAGGCCCACATATAAGTGACAGAGGACTCTATCAATCAAGATTAAGAAATAAATTGAAAGTCGTTCCAAAACATCACGATCTTCCTTCCTTAAACTATCCTTAAAATAAAAATTGACTTTTTCTCGAGCGTCTTGTCTTGTCTCTTTTGTGCCACTTGTAATCGCCATCTTAAATATTTCATTAAACATGCGACTTATATTTCCATGATAAATATCCGGATATTCTTTCTTTATATTCCTTTGAAGGTCTTCTAAATCCCTAAAAAGAACCGATAAGCCAAAGTCCTTAAAATAGATATTTTCATGTTCTCTGCCTTTGTAACTCCAAAAAGACTCTCCCTCTGACTTCTTACTCATTCCTAAGACTTGCCACCTAAGAATATTGCCATTGTCCAAATCATCAAACTCTTCAGGAAAACCAACTTCTCCTGATGCTCCTACATCTTCCAGTGAAACACCTTTGACGGCCATCCTATGCATCTTATCTTTAATGATTTCGGCAGCCCTAAGAATAGGCTCTGGATTTCGAAACACAGTTGTCAGATTCCTACTTGTTTTTTGTCCTTCAATGGAACCATTTTTAAGTCCGTAATGAATAGAGCATGGATAAACCTCATTATAATGAAAAAGTGGGTTATAAAGGCTTTGAGAGGAATCCATTAAGAGAGTCAAGCCTTTCACTCTCTTACTTTCTGAATGCATGCTTTTTAGTAAATTTATAGCGAACTCTGTTTTGGCCATTCCCAGATCTTGAGACTCGTCAACGATGACATAGTCATAAGTGTCGAGTTCTTGGATTTTATCAATCGCTAACATGGCCCTTTGGGAGTATGACAAAAGTTCACTCTGCGCATCTATCTTAGTTTTAAAGCTAACAAAGATCTCCCAAATGCTCTCCCTGTCTTTTTGAGTAAATTTATTATGCATGTTATGAAACTCGAAGAAACTATTCTGGATGTCACAAAAATATTCTTTCGTCATCTCAGTCTGAACAAGGATCATTTCAAACAATGCTCTGTAAAAGCCAAACGGTAGGCACCTCAAAAACTTACTACACTTAGACTCTTCTACAGACTCATCAATGATTTCTTTCAGCTTCTTGTCCATCTGCTTACTATCAGTAATCATTTTTTTAAGGATGTCTCCATTCTCATCCTTCTCATTCGAAATAGCATCGTATAGTGACTTCGCTGCAGTACCCACCAAGTAAAGAGATCCATTCTTAGCAATGCGGAATGGTCCTTTCGCTAACTTGTTCCTAATCTTTTCTGAAGCCTCACCACCTGGAGAAGCATTTAAGAAAAGTAGTTTTCCTTTTAAATTCAGGTTGCATGACCTTATCCAATTAGAACATTCCTCATCCATATCAAAAGACACACCTGCCTTTACAAAAAATGAAACGGCCGATCCAGTCCCTACTCCCTCATCACGATTAAGGTAAGTTTTGCTAATTAAACTATCGATATGGTCAATAGTGATGATATTCCTAAGCTTTTCAATGTATTGATTTCCATACTTTCGACTCTTGATCGCAAGTAACGCATCCATTTGAGAATTGAGGCTATCTGCAAGTTTTGCATTGAATGTCGTCAGTAAAATTTTCCTGCGATTATCCTCATCCTCAATGCAAGACTTTGCAATGACATATGCTCTTCTAAGGGCCACCGTAGACTTACCTGCTCCAGCAGGACCTCTTATAGACACCAATCCCTCTATGTTATACCTCTAGGCTTCATCTTGACCTTCGTTGTAATAGAGCTGGGCCAATAAATCGAGATGCTCTGACCTCATCCTTTTGAAGTCTTCATTCTTAGTTATTAAAAAAGATTTTGATTTTAATGGATCATGAAATATAAAGTATTCGCCCTCGATGGTGACTGTTCTAATTGTGAACTCGATAAAATCTTTATTCTCTTTTAACAGCCTTAAGTTCACATTCCCACTTGGCCTTCTAAAGATAAATAAATCTCCCCCTTCATCATCGGTCTGGTGCGGAAGCTCAGTACCATCATTCAAAACGAGAGATTCAATATCCCCGAATTTATCCCGAAAGATCTCTTTCACTCCTACATTTGTGAATAGCTCCACGAATTCAACCATTTGATCCTTGATGATTTCATGCTCATCAAGATTGGTTCGAAATTGGATTTCCATCTTAGCTCTACCTTATAAATACGTTAGGTAAACTAATCGGGTATCTGACAAAAAGACTTTAGTATTTTCGCCGCCTATAAACGGTTACTTAGGCTGCTTATCTCGAAGTTTTTGAGTAAAGTCAGGCGATGCTCAGTTTGAATTGAAGAAGCTGAGCGATTTCATCTGGTAAGGGGATTGGTTCATCTTTACTATCCATAACATCTTCTAAGGTTTCCATTTTTTCACCCATTACTATCTTGAACCATTGCTCCCTATCCATAACAACTTTATACATTTTTTCATCTTGTGTAGCCGCAATATAAGGATAATAAATAGTGATAGGTTTTCCGCATTTTTCAGCTTTAGCCCCGATTCTATCTACCCTTCCAGTTCTTTGTTCAAGGCTTGAAGGGTTCCAACAAAGGTCATGATGAATTACATGCCTGCAATTTAAATGAAGATCCATTCCTTCTGCCATTACACTACTTGCAACCAAAATTTCAGGCAAAAAAGGAGTGTTGAAAGTGAGCATTAATTTTTGCCTAGTGATGTCTTTGACACTTCCATTTGCAAGTTTAACATTGGGCACAAGTAACTCGTCCCCCTTACCTTGTATCTCATCACTTGATAATGCTTCTTTACACATCTCTTTATATTCTTTCGACGCAGTATATGAAGGGTTTGATTTCTCGAGTGCTACCAAATAATGCTTTAATTCATCTGAAAAATTTTCTCCTCCTGCACGTTCATTTAAAAAACCTAGAAAATTCTCAAATATATTTTTGAATGAAAGTGATGCCCCCATTTCTTTTGTTAAAATCTTATCTACAATCTCTTTATAATCACTTCTAGTTTCAAGTACCTCTTTTATTGGAACAAATCTCACCAATGAAGTTGGACCTTTAAGATACCTCCTCACAATATTTGCGATGTCCTCCGCATAATTAGTTAGTTTATCGTATTTGAGTACAAGTTTTGACACCCCGGCTATTAGATCTTTTGCAAAATTCTCACCAGGGTCTAATCTTTGTGAAATTCTTCTCAGAGAAATTTCAACGTCCTCTTCTTTGCAGGAGAGAAGTTTAACTCCACTTTCCTTAGTGAATTGATTAATTTTATAGCTCAGTAACCTTCTTAGGGTTCTTCCCGTTTGGACATAGAAGCAGAATATCAACACTTTTTCACCCGATTTCCAAACATCAAAAGCTCTTTCCACAGTTGCTTTAACCTTGGGATGATTTAGCGAAGATTCAAAATCATCACGTGGTAGTAGCTTTTCAATGCTACTCAAATACCATTCTAATTCTTTACCTGCTAAAACCTTCTCATTAGATAGTTGATCATCTAATACCTTTGTATTTTTACCTTGAGTTTTACATGCATTCACTCTGGTATGCTTAAAGGTTTCGTAGGTAGAAGAAAGGCCTTCTAAGAATAGCCCTTTCTTACCTTTTGCAAACATCGTCGCCCTCGTTGCCAATAAGAATGGTGCAATTGACTCTTCTTCTATTTCAATTCCTTCATCCTGCTCTATATTTATCTGAGGATGAGTTTGCTTACCTCTGATCCAAACCCTACGAGGAGTAGTCTGATCAATTAAAAACCGGCTACGATTATGTCTAATAACCCATGGTTTTAATTCGCGTTCAGCCTTCTTTACTTTCGACTCTGACAATTGAAGTGAGTCACTAATGATTTTTAAATACTTTGGTGACCTATTTGATTTTGTTTTCCTCGTAAGATCTTTCCACCAGTCTTCTGTTGAGCTATAGCCATTTTCATTTAAAAAGTTCACATTAATTCTTTTCCACTGTTTTTGAAAACTTTGGACGCTATGCTGACTCTCATCTAGTGACTTTTGAAGTTCATTTACTATATGAATATACTTGTTTTTTGATATAAGAGGCTTTCTCCGAGACTTCCACTTGATTCCTTCAAATCTTCTCAGTACATTGCAGAGCTCATAATGTCCCAATTGAAAGGGAGTGGCGGTAAGAAACAGCATCCGCTCAAAAACATTTGATAGGCTGCCATTTTCTACTTCATCTGCTTTTTTTATTGATTCAGGTGTCCCAAACAGAGATTTCGTACCTTGATTTAGGTTCTTTAAATGATGAGCCTCATCAAAAATTAATAAAGGTAATTCAATTTTTAAAATAGTCCTGATTTCATCCCATTTAGATGTCAAACACCCGTTTAAACTATTTTTAAACTCCTTTACTCGTTCTTGATAATTTCCAATATTTCTTTGTGGAATTTTCTTCATTACTTCATAAAAGTCATCAAAGTTGAGTTCATCTAATGATTCTAATATAGCTTTAGGGACCAAATCATCATCTATTTCAGTTACTCCATCTCCATAGAGAACAGTGTGCCAACGCTTAGGGTGAGAATTCAAAAGTTTCTTCCAAATACCACGTCCAGAGTTAGCCTGGGATTCAATGTATTTTAAGTAAAGAACCTCAGAAGCCATTTTACTAAAATTCAGCTTATACTTATCAGAGTTCTTCCTACGAAGCATTGACTGACGTATAAAGGCGAGCTTGACCCAAGGATTGCCAACACTCCTACCAAAGGCTCGATGAGTTAAAAATATAATCTTAGGTTTCTTCCCTGCAGGTAGATCAAGTAACTTTAAAAAATCAATTGGATGAGAGGCTTCCTTATAAATAAATCTTTTCTTTTTATTATCATCTCTTAAGCATTTATCTAAAAAGGTTGATAAGTCTCGTTTCCACTTCTCTAAGATTCCCTTGGGTATCATAATTACAACAGGCTTAGATTTTGGTTTTAAAGCAATGCTTACCGCTGTAGCTAATGCTACAAAAGTTTTCCCCATTCCGACTTCATCAGCCAGAATGATGCCTGGCTGTTTATTCAATTGATCGATAATATAGCTTGCGGTTTTCTCTTGTCTTTTAGCATCCCCAAAAGGGATTCTTCCCTCCACAAATAACTTAATGTCTTTATCATATTTCCAAAACTCGCTCATTTCGAAATCCTGATCTTCACATCACTAATATATTCGCTTAAAGTATTAGTTTTTATTTCTTCTTCTAAGTACTTGCTCTTTATCTCATTGACCTTGTTTATCAGATAATTCTTTACAACATTTTTTGATAATGACCCTTCTACTTGCTCTGGAGAGATTCTATCTAACTCTAGACAGAGCTCTGCCAAATAAAAAATTAAAGCATCTTGATCCTGAACGACTTTTGATATTGATTCAACGATCTTGTCTACACCGATTGGCCCTGAGTCGAGCCAATTCAATGTGTTTTTATGAAAAATTGGTTTTTCGAACCTTTCTTTAAGTGAATTAAACAAAGCGCTAATTTTCCGGCATTGCTTTAAGTATGATTTCGAATCTCTGAATCGCGCATGTGGATCAATGGTCTCGGTTCCCCCTTGTTGCTTGGGGTCCTTTTTTTCCTCCTGCTCAATTTTTTTCTTTATTATAGTTTGAATGACCTCATGCAATGGTCTATTTGATAGATATATATGCAATAGATCATCTAAGTTTAAGTCCCTCAGTGCTTCTGGTGGAAGCAAGACATCACTAGACTCTATTATAACGGACCACTCTAAAAGTTGACCTTCAATCTTAACCCAAATTGAGCTTGAAACGCCCCCCTCTATTTTCTTTTTAAGGGTTTTTCCTGAAACTTCATTTTTCGACAAGAATAAGTTCTTCCCTTCCTCATCTAAGAATATCTCCCAGGATTCATCAATATCTCCTTCAAATCTCAGGTTAATGTAGTAATCTTCATTAACGATTGTAAGCCATGCCAGGTTAAAATAATCTGGCAACGAAAATGTTTTCTCTGAAGACGATTCATCCATTTCAGGCTTAAATGAAAGTTTCAATCCGTTTAATTGAGAGTCATCTAAAGAAAGTTGATCATATCTAGATTTCAAAAGTTTTCGTTTTGTCCCTTTTTCAAAAGGAAAAAGAACGTTGGCCTCAAAATTATTTCTCCCCCCTACTCCCCAGCCAGAAGGTGTTAAGTTAGAAGAACCTATTATATACACTCCTGATCCAGTCCCATGGTTTTCAAACCAATAGGCTTTTGCATGTATTGGTCTTTGACTTTCGCCCTTTTCATCTAATTCCTCTATCGGATTATAATAAACTTCATAATTTGAAGGGAATGTATTCGTACTATCCGACCAATCAGGGCATTTCAGATTGCAAGAGCTATTTACTAAATCGATTTCACAACCTGGAGTAATCGTTAACCATACCTCAGATGACGAAGGAGTCAGTCTTGAAACTAATTCTGGTATCAATAGGTTTTCGTTTTCATCAAAAAATGGACTCGTAAAAATCAAGTTATCCGGCTTTCTCTTTCCTTCAAACTGCTCGGCAACTTGAGTAGGAAAGTCCGTATCTTCAGGTGAGATAAATAAAAATTTGGTCGAAGCATTCTTATTTGTATTTTTTATTTTCTCTTCAATCGTATTTATAAATTCGACCACTCTACTGTGAGGGGGAGAGGTTTCTTCAAAGCTTACATTTGCAGTCTTCAAAATCGATTTCAAATGGGGAATCAAACCCGAGAGGTTAAAATCCTGATTAGGTAGTTCTTCATAGGAGCTTTCAAGACTAGTAATCACTTCCTGATTTAACCTCATTCCATCTTCTGTAAGATTAGCAGAGCCCACAATAACCCTTATATAGTTTTGCCATGCTAAAACAAATATCTTCGAGTGCATTGCACCATTTTTTATACGTGCAGGTAATATATCCCATCGAAGATTACGAGATAACTCTTTACAGTGTTGATCTACAACAACTCCTGCAAAGGGTAATTTACACAACGCCTCCTCTCTTTCAATTAAGAAGGCGACATTTTCCTTATCATACTTATTTTTTAACGAGAGGTACCTTGATAGGCACTCCTCTTCAAATATGAAAGGTTGAAATGAGTATGTAGTACAGAAGACTCCAATTGGCTCTCCGCAGTCCTCAGGGGCCATCCATAGATCTAGGACTCTCTGAAAGTCTTCATTTTTTGGACGACTACTCAACTATCGCACCTTTTTTAAATCACAGGCGAATTGCCATAAACTATTTATTCGGTATTGATGAACAAACTTTGTTCCTCTCATTGGTTTATTAATTATACTAAAAGACTTATTTCGAATTATACGGTTCTCATCATCTTTTATCCATTTCGCTTTACCAAACTCTCCCTTCAAGGATTGAACGCTATCATGATGATCAAGTATAGCCTCTAGCATTCCTTTTGAAGTCTTAACTTTCTGAAATTTCTGAAAGTTCTCTAGTGAAATATGAAGGTCATCGAGTAGATTTATCTTTTCTAAAGCCTTTTCATAAGCCTTAGATACATTTTTTGCTCCAAACTCAATTTCTGAAAACTTTAGGGCATCCTTTTTAGTTATGATACGGATATTATGAAGTGCATAGAGAATAGAATAAAATGAATCATAACAAATTTTGGCCAATCCTTCATACGCATTTATCGCATCGATAAGCAAAGCTTGTTCATTGGATATTGATTTTTTCCTTAAGCTAGTTAAAAACGCCCTCTCACTATTATTTTTCTTCCAGAGGGAACTCCCTTCCTTACCAATCAAGTAATTTAGAGTTGTTGACCTAAATGTCTCATTATCTTGGTTTAATTTATCCCAAATTAGATTAGCCTCTTTTTTTCCAGCTTCTAGATGATGAAGTTTATTATAAAATAATTCCCCCAGAGGCTGGTTCTTTTTGAAATAAGAAACTTTATTATGCCGTATCGTTTTATCAATAGTCTTTTTCAACTGATCTCTTAATGCGTTACCTGGACCAACACCACTAAAAAATCCATTCAAGCCTTGTTCACGCTGCCAGCAATCCAATAGCTCCGCTCCCCAAGGGCCAAGTATTCCGTTTACTGAAAGCTCCAAAGTATTTGCGAGAAGACGATAAACACCATGATAACCAAAGACTGAAGCCGTTTGTAGGTACTGACTTGCGCATAAATTGTGTCTTAACCCTACAACTTTTCTTGTCTTATCAGTACCTGGTATTCCGGAGAGCCTTTTCTTATCAAGTTTCTCCCGTTTTTCATGTTCCAATAGCGATTGCAGATTTATCCACTCATAGGCCATATAAGGATCTACCTGAAAAACTTTACTAGACTCCTCATATTCCTCATTGAGGAAAACTCCAATCGCAATATTTGTTAGAAACCGGGGGTGCTTCTGCCTCTCTCTTACACCTCCAATTAGATTGACGCCTAGGCGATCAGCAATACTACTTAGACCAAGTGGATCAATTGAGCCATCGGCACTCTCTTTTGGATCAAATGCGCTAATAAGAGGTAAGGCCATAGTTATACTACTTACTCCCTAAAAGAGGTTGGCACTCTTCCCAAATGGCCTTCTCTAGAGGTCGGATTAAATCCTTATAATCATCAGACATAGGTATGATTGTAATCTTGATCTTTTTAGATTTTAGCTTATTTGGCTTTAACCATTTCTTTAAACGGACAGAAGTAGTTCTATGAGCCTGATTTCCTATAAAATGCTGTTGCAAGCGGTTCTTCAAATTATTATTCTTAGCGCTAATCATTCCAACATAAATATATCGGCTTTCGGACTCTTTATTGAGATTAACGATGGCCTCTTTTGTCCCCTGCCCTGAGGGAACTTTACGTCCTTTTCTATAGCGATAAAGTTGATTCTTAAGCTCTTCCCCATCCTCTTTAAATTCAAGTTCAAAAGCATAAATTCCTCGAGTATTAAATTTCTCATTTTTTAAGACTCTCTCTATCTCAGAAACCTTTAATGGGAGAGATACTTCAAATGAATATTTCCTAGAACAAGCCAGCTTTCTAACTGAGGATGACATTGCCTTAAGTCTTTTTGATTCATTTTCGCATGCTTTTTTAATCTTATTTGGATTCACGCTCTACTCCCTAAAAATTAATCTTCTGCAATACGTCTGCTTGAACAAGTTTATGAAATTGACCTACAAGCTTTTTAGAAAGCCATTTCGACTTTACTAGGAAGCCAGCTTCAATATTTCGAAACTGGGCAGCTTCAGTAAAATTGGCAGATGAAACAAATGATATCTCTTGATCAATAATTACACACTTTGCATGTAACGCTGACCTCTTACCTTTTTCTTTACTTAATGATCTAGGGTCATAAAAAACTTCAGGAAGCCTCTTTCCTGGCCATTGCTCATTTTGAAACCTATCGATAAATTTTTTAAGAATTTGCTCTTCTTCAGTAGTGAAATCCCTATAATCTCTCTTAACTTCTAGGTACATTTTAACAATAAGCTCAGGGTTTTGCTCCATGGTATCTGCTAGAGCCTTGAAGACCGACAAACCTTGGTATATAGCATATCCCGAAATAATTACTTCCTTCTTAGCCTTTTGAAACAATTCACGTACAACAACGCTGGTATCTCTAGATGTTGTCCCTGGAGCTTCTGGCCCAGTCCAGACCAAGTCGATTGCATCTGAGTTTATCTCTTTCCATTTAGCTCGTTCGCTAGCTAATAACTTTAATGAATATGCAATCGTTTTATTATTAAAGCCCTCATCTATTAAATTGTTCAAATATTGCGAAATTTCTTTAGCATGCTCATTAGAAACAACTCTCGTCAATGAAATTGCACTAAAAGGTGGTTCAATTCTTTTAAGCTCTAAGGATTCTGCAATATCTTGTATTGTTGAAGAAGTTAAAAGTTGAAGTATATCAGTCATCTTAAATCCTAAAAAATTCAGCGCCTAAGTTTTCAACAGTTGGGACTACTAAAGCCCGATCAAGATAGTTATTCTGAATTTCACAGGATGTCTCAGCGATCAACAAACAACTATGGCATGCGGCTCCAAGCAGAAATCTCTTTTCATTAACATTTTCGGGAGAATGATATGCACAGACTGGATCATTAGAGCACAACTCTGACATTTGTAGAGCATTTTTTAAATGCTTGTGTATATTCCTTCCGACCTCAATTAAGCCACCAAGGGTTCCTTCAGCGTCTGGAGAGCCAGTATACAGCAATATTCCATATCCTTCGCCATCCAGAGAGCCATATATACGCTCCCTTATCGAGCTAGCAGGATAACCGCAGTCTAAAGAAACCGCATTAATAAGAAGGTGCGAAAGGGAATGAAGCAAATAGTATGGCAAACCTGGAAATTCCATAGCAACATCTTTTTCTAAAGCAAATTTTTCAAAGCCACTTCTTAAAATCTTCTCACGGTCTACAACTTCTTTTTTATTGCACCACTCTTCAATCTTAAGCTTGTTAAATGAGAGAAATATTCCTTCTCCTCTATTTTCGATTGCAGGTACCCAGTTCATTTCCCTTGCAAGTTCTGCACGCTTAACGTTCATATCTAAATCAAGTTCTCCACTGATATTAGGAGTCGAGGCTTCAAGTCGGGTAAATCCTATCTGAGCTGATACTTCCCTAAGCCTATGAACTAATACAACATTATCTATATTTTCCATCCAAGGCTGATCCCATTTCTCCCTTGGTAAATTTCTTGCAAAAAACTTTCCACTTGGCCGATCATCTCCAAACTCATCTTCGCTAGAGAGTAATGTTTCCAACTCTGCATCCTTTATTGGCTTACTACTTTTTCGACCTGTATCATTTCTCTTTGCTAAGATGGCATCAAAAACACTTGTAACTTCAAATGTTTTCATAGCTTCTCTGACACCAGAGTTATATTTAAATAAACTTTCTAAATCTGCCATGGTTTGAACTATGCTCAGATCTGCCCATAAGCTTTCTATTAAATTACCGAGCTCATCTTCTGCTTCTGGAATTGAAATCACACACATTACTTGTGAAAAATAAGCGTTACTTGCATTTCGAATCAAGAGACGATTAAAGTCTCCACATTTTTCATTAGAATAGCTTCCAAGCCATGGTCTATAGCCATCGCATGGGCCTAACTCTTTTTTATCTAACTCACTTGCCTCTAATAATGATTTCCTCTTGCCACATTCACACCTAATTGTAATTTCTGATAGATCACCACTAGTTCCCTTCTCTTCCATAAAGAGCTGTCTCTTACATTTTGTATCGTCACCTTTATGTACAAATTCAGCCCAATCAATATCTCCGATATGACCATTCCTACATGCTCTTACGAATCTAACTGGTACAACTTTATGTTTAATAGTTCGATCAAATGGGTCTGGGAATTTCTTTTTATCAAGAGCTCTCATATGAACTAGATACCTAGTTCTAATTTTAGAATCTTTTTTCTTTTCTACGTTTTGCGTGACGAACCATTCTGGGAATTCCCAAACTTTTATTCCCGCAGATTTTGTAAACTCATCCTTATCCCTGGGAGGTTCAAGAAGTTTCAGGTCGGGTATTTCCAAAATGTTCCGTAACGTACTTAATAAACGCCCCTCTTCAATTTCACGCATTTCGCCTTGCCAATTGTCCAATCCACCTACTATTACAGAATAATTAGGTAAATCCATCAATGCTCCTGGACCAAATGTCGTAATAATTTGGCTTCTCCTTACTTCACCGTGTCCTTTAGCCATTACTCATCCTCACTTTTACTAACCCTCGAGAGAGTGTCTTTCCAAAGAGTTATTGCAGGTTCTACATCTCTCATAGATCGGTTGCACCTAAAAAGGTCATACTCTTTTGGTAAATTATCTAATTGGGGGTCCAGAAAATCATAGATAAGACGGCTAGTTGAACCTCCAACCTCTGTCTGATATTGAAGCGTTATATTATTTTCTGAATCTTGAGCTGCAATTTTGGTCCATTCATCGTAGAGTTTATTAATCCTATCTTTAACATCTCGATAAAGTTTTTCCTTATCTTCTTTTCCTAAGTTTTTATCGTGCTCTTTTGCCCTTTTCGCTATTTTTTCAATTATTTCATCCAATTCAGCTCTATGGTTAAGTATCTCAAATGCTCCTTTTGGAGGAGTAAAAGTAGGACTTGAATGACGGACTAACGAGATCAGTGTTCCAGCAAGTCCTCTATCTAAAGCTCTTGGTGAAAAAGGTGTAACACTTGTTGCCTCAACTTCACGGTAAAAGGTTTCATGGTAAGCACAAAATTTTTCGTATAATGAGCGGTCTCTATGTCTATGAATATTATACAGTGTAACGACTAGACCTGGCTTCTTATCATCTCTACCAACTCTTGAGGAAGACTGAATGTACTCCGCAGTAGTTTTTGGCTGTCCCATAACAAGCATTAATCCCAGTCGAGTAATATCGAGTCCAACAGAAATCATATTTGTTGCCAGCACTACATCTACAGAATCTGGATCATGATAATCCTTAGATAATCTCCTCTTCGTATCTGATACTTCATTGGTACTTACTCTTGATGTTAACTCCATCGCTTTAGATTTAATTCTCAAGTTTCTATCACTAAACAAGCCTCTCTCTTCCCCTACTCTCTTTCTATGGTAGTAACCTGTTAACCTTGTCTTTACCTCATCCTCAATAATTCTTCGGCTTCCCCCTAACTCTCTTAAACTGTTAAAATATCCCAGGACTGTCATATAAGGATCTACAGGGTTTTTCTTATTTTTCTTGCCACCGTTTTCTTGAAATAATTTTTGGGAAGCTCCCATTATTGCTAAAGTTGTCTTCAATAAGATCATCTTAGTGCTTCTTCCCTTAGCAGCAATTCCAATATACTCCCGTGCATTAACCTGATCTGAAGAAACAGTCTCTGCAAAAAAGGAATCTCTTATATTTGGCCCAGGCGGTGGAAAAACATCTACCTTATCGCGATTAAATAAGGCTCTAATCTGCTTATCAGCTCTTCTAACAGTTGCTGTTGAAGCAATGACTTTTGGCCTAATTCTTTTTGCGCCTTCCATATAACTTGATAATTCATCTAGAGCTGTTTCATATAAACCGACTAATGTTCCCATCGGACCAGAAATCAAATGAAGCTCATCTTGTATAATCAATTCAGGTGGCTTTAATCCGTCCAATGCACCCGAACCGCTTTTTTGAGAGGCAGCTCCGTAAAACCCATCATCACTGTAACTATTAACTT
>JAGSHJ010000431.1 GCA_023954595.1 Bacteriovoracaceae bacterium
AAGACTGAAGAAATAGATGCATTAAAAAATCTTGTTACAACTTACTCTGTGGATTATTACCTAAATGGTCATGATCACAACCCTGGTTGTAATAGTTATGCCACCGCAACTAGGTGTACTATTGGAGCTTCTAGTAAGGGTAAGATTTTAGAATTAAATCTTACTAATTCGGGAGTGAGTCATCAGCATGTTAAGTTTTAAGGCCTTCTTTTTTGCTTTATTCATAGGCCTTAATTCTCACGCCTATTTTTTGGATCACTTCAAAGTGCAGCACGCTGGAGAGATTGGCGAGATCGCCATGGGCTTTGGAAAGATCTTTAATAAGACTTACAGTCTAGATTTTATGCATGGGCTTGTAAGAGAAGAGACTGGTGGGACAACGATAGAGACCATCGCTTTGAAAAATAATTTCAATCTATATCGCTTTAATATTGATTACTCCTATGTGGATCTATACGCAGGGCTTGCGGCCTTTCATGTAACAGGTCTTAAGTATCAGGCCAGAAGACATAATTCTTATCCAGGTTCCTATTATCAAATTGGTTCAATTAGAGGTCTTTTTTATTTAGGGGCCAAGGCCGCAGTCGATAAGAATAATAAACATGAGGCGTATTTTGAGGCGGGTGTAAATGATGTCTGGCTTGAAGCGTATGTTAACAACACTGAAGTCATGAATATATTTGAATATGCTTCGCTAGCTCTTGGGTATGCTTATTTATTTTAGAATTCTCGAGTGTAGGAGAGTCTTGTTCCAAATTGATAGAAGTTTCCACGAAAATTTCCTTGAGAGTCACTAGTCGTAAAATAATCGTTTCTTACATAGTTCAAATTTAATTCAATAAATCCTGAATATACAAGATACTTACTACCTAGCTCTCCCATTGCACCAGTTCCTTGCTGGATGGTAACAAGTTCATTTATACCATCCACGTCATAGTCATCAGTGTAGGTGAATCCTGAGGATAGGTAGAAAAACCAATCCTTTTTATATCTCTTTTGAAGCTTCAGATAGACCTTTGTACTGAAATAAGCAGTGAAGGTGTAATCAATATCTGATTTTAAATTGTCTTCGCGTGCACTTGAATTATAAGTGAATTGAGCTCCTATGAGAGCTTCATAAAAATCATAGCGTGCACCTGTTGTAACTAAGATATTACCTACATGTCTGCCACTTACTTTATTGGCGTCATGGCCTCCGACTTTTTTATCAAAAAGAGCTGGAGTGTAGGAGAGCTTTAGATCTGTGTAGTAATTTCCATCAGAGACCTTATGCCTTAGGCGTCTTTTATAAGAGAGAGTTGGTTCTCTGAGTCCTTGTGACTGAAATGTCTGATTTGACTGATCCCCATAGCGGATCGAGTTTTCTTCACTATAGATGTATGGAAGTTCGACTGAGAAAAAGGAATGCTGATCAAGAACTCTTCCGTAGATAAGTCTTGTAATTAAATTTTTGTCGTTTTTTGCAGTAGAAGAGAAATTTAATTCATCTGCATCAATCTCTGCATCCTGATAACCAATACCAACTCTTACAAACTGTTTAGCACTTGGAAAGGCATTGAGATAGTGAAGCCCCTCAGAGGCCAAAAGAGGGGAGCTTAGTAGAATTGCACAAAGAATTAACATTAAATTAGTCTAAAATATCCAAAAGCTTTTGCATATTCTTTTGGTAGTTAAACTTCTCTTGCACTGTCTTATAAGCATTTTGAGCAATGTTGGCGTCACTATGGTGGATGATCTTGTATGCCATGTCCTGCACGTCACCAAGTGGACTCAGGTGCCCATTGGTGTAGTTTATAACTTCAGGCATTGAACTTACATCATATGCAAAGCAGATCTTTTTATAGGCCATGGCCTCAATGAGAGTGTTTGGACAGCCCTCAAAATGTGAAGGAAATGCAAAGTAATCGATACTGTTGAAAAATTTAGGCATATCTTTTACATGTCCTAAAAAGGTAACTTCATCATTTAGGTTATATTGAGCAGTGAGTTGTTTAAGCTCGTTTTCAAGTTCTCCATATCCAGCAATAAGCAGGTGAAATTTAAACTCTTTCTCTTTTAAAATCTTTGCCACTTGTAAGAGCTCTTTTTGTCCCTTTTGAGAAACAAGACGAGCGGCATTACCTATGACGATTTCACCCTCTTTTTTACGGTAATAGCTTTGGTGAGAGTGGGCGAGTCTATCAAGTTCTAGGCCGTTGTAGATTAATTTAATCTTGTCTTGAGGAAACCAGTCCTCTGTATGCATGATTAAACTCTCAGATACTTCCTTAGAGTTTGCAATTACATGGGTGAGTTTATTGAAGAGCTTTTTATTAATACCCTTATCTTTAATAGGATGAGGCATTCCGCGACGATAGACGATTCTTTTCACTCCTGCGTTTTCAGCTGCAAGGGTTCCAAGTTTGAAGTCTTGTGGAAGGTTCATGATCACAGCATGAGCGCCACGCATGAGCTTAGACAGTTCATTTTGTTTCAAGGGATTGATGAAACTCAGTTTTGAGACGTTTATCTCATGAGTTTTATATCTTGCCTGGCGTGCTTCATGGGAGAGTTTAGAATGAGGATTACAGATAAACTCAACTTCAAAGTCGTTTTTTCTTAAAAAGTAAGCAGCTTCAAGGTGCCACTTTTCACCGCCACCCCATTCCATATTTGTGTTTAGTAAGATTATTTTTTTCACAAGTCTCGTATTACCTTTTCGCTTTTAACCTGACCGTCTTCAAGCTCTAGTTTCATTCGTCCAGCAAAGCCGTCGATGTCATTTCCAAGAATAGTATAATCTTTTAGTGGTTTTGAGTATTCAGTTTTAGTTGAATAGCCTAGATATTTTGCAAGCATCAAAGAAATGTTGAAGTGGGTAGGAGTACCTTCAAACTGCTCTATTTTACCAGTTTTATGCCCATAAAC
>JAGSHJ010000225.1 GCA_023954595.1 Bacteriovoracaceae bacterium
ATATGTCAAAGATTAATTGGCAACAAGTCTACAAAAGATACCTCCCCTTATTAGATAAGGTTCATACAAGATTTGAGCTTAGCGACCTTATGTGGGAGATGCAGGGAGAGCTTGGAACCTCTCATGCCTACGAGGGGATGGGTGATTATCATAGAGAAATGTACCCTTCTAGAAATGGTTACCTAGGTGGAAAATTTAAGTGGATTGAAAAAGAAAAGGCTTTTGAAGTTCAGGAAATTCACTCTGGTGACTCTTGGATACCGGGAGCAGACTCTCCTCTTAATGCCCCTTCAGTAGGACTTAAAAAGAAAGACTTGATCTACGGAGTCGACGGACAAAAGTTTAAAAATGCCAACTCTTTAGACGAAGCTTTAATCGGTAAGGCCGGGGCAAAAGTAAACTTAGCCATAGCAAGAAAGAAGACAAAGAAAGGTTATGAAGATCAAGAGTTTGTGGTTGTCAGTACTTTAGTAGATGAACATATGATGCTCTATCGCCAATGGGTTGATAAAAATAAAGAATATGTGCATAAAAAATCCGGCGGAAAGCTTGGCTATATTCATGTTCCTAATATGGGACCATGGGGCTTTAGTGAGTTTTATAGAAACTTCTTAACCGAAGTTAATCATGAAGGTTTAGTTATCGATATCCGTTATAATGGCGGCGGTCACGTAAGTCAGCATCTCTTAAAAATCCTGGCCCAAAAGAAAGTCGGTTTTGACACCACGAGATACTTTGGTGTTGAGCCCTACCCTATGTACGCACCTGGTGCTCTAGTTTGTTTAACTAACGAGCACGCCGGAAGTGACGGAGATATCTTTCCCCATAGTTTTAAACTTATGAAACTTGGAAAGCTTGTCGGGAAAAGAACTTGGGGAGGCGTCATCGGGATCTGGCCTAGAGTTGGTTTAAATGATGGTGCCTATACAACCCAACCGGAGTTCAGTTTTTGGTTTAAGGATGTTGGTTTTGGCGTAGAAAACTTTGGTACAAAACCAGATATTGAGATTGATAACACACCTAAAGACTTTGCTGATGGAAAAGATGCTCAGCTAGATAAGGCCATTCAAGTTGGACTTCAGGACGTTAGAAAAAATCCAGACTTAAAGCCAAACTTTAAGGATTATCCGGATCTTAAACTTCCAAAACTTCCCAAAAACTAGATTTTAACAGTTCTTGTAGAGCCACTCCGCGCGAAAGCGCGGGCGTGAGCTCTTTGTTTTTTATAAAGCTCTTTTCTTTTGTTAGGTACTTTTTCCATGACGGTTGTAAAGGCGATACTGCTTAACTTTTCTAAATTTTTATCGATGAAGGCATAAGTCTCCTTAGGATAAACTTGAATCGACTCTCTAAGAGTCCAGCCTATTCCTTTTTGAACATAATAATGTTCATCTTCAATTAAGTTCTTAATAAACTTAAGCACCTTTGTTTTCGGTGGATATTTTTTTCTCATGGACTGATAATAGAAGAGACTTACTAGTGACTGTCTTCTCTTCCACGGATTTGTGGAACTATTCCACTTCTCAAGAGTGGGGAGAACTTTTGCAGGGTTAGCTTCGAGTATTCTTGAGAGGCAATCAGAATAAACATCTGAATGGGCCCAATTTTCAATTCCCCCAACATATGTCTTTAGTTCATTCCAATATCTTTCAAAGTCATCATTCGATCTTCTACTCTGATAATAAAAAAGTGCCTGGGTTTTGACTTCAAAGACCTTGGACTTATCCCAAATAAATTTCCATATTCTCTTTTGAATATGATGAGGTTGATCAGAAAAGCTAAAACCTTCTTTATGAAGCCTTCTTTGCTTTGGGGTGGCCAAAAACCATACTTCTAATTCCGTATTATAGATTTCCGGTGTGGCCGCCGTAGCCGCGGATTTTTTTGGTCTTCTGGTAAATTTTTTAAGCTTAAGTTCTACCTCTTTTAAACAACTTACTAGACTAGGTTTTGCCATCAAAAAACTGCCTTTTTATTGAGAATTTCACTCAAGGAATATGCGAAGGTTTCGCCTCTAAACTATTGTTATTATGACCAAAAATAATACTCATTTACAATCATATATCTAATTAATTTTGTTTGAAAACCGAAGAGCTATCGATGGTAAAAAGATTATTTATTTTTTTGATTTTGGGTACGCTCTTAGTTTCCTGTGGTGGAAAGAAAGCTAAAAAAGAAGATACTTCAGCAACTTTTCAAATCTTTGTAGGTGCCGTTAGTGACCCTAATTTAAGTGGCGGGGTCATGGTCTATGGTCGATCTACTGACGGTCAAAGCTTTGCCATAAATGTAGAAAGTGATTCTCTTTCATTTCCTATTCCTAACGGAACTTGGGATTTTTACGCCATTGGTTGGGATGGACTGACTCCCCTCACTGGAAACCTCCGCTGCGGGGATACTTCTGCCTCCCTCGATGGCGGCGATGCCGTTGTTAGCTTTACTCTTTCCGATGCCAATTGTGCCAATGGAAACTACGGTGCTGCAACTTATAAAACGGGAAATCAATTTAGGCCCCTAAGACTTGTTCACTGTACAGATATTACTGGTGTTGTGGATGGGACCTCTGATTGTAATGGACTTATTTCTTCTACAATGTCTTATCAAATTTCATATGAAACCTTTGGTGAAGTCTTTAGCAATCCACTCCAAGCTGATTGTATTGATGACTTAGGAAATGTTGGAGGAAACACCAACACAACACTTAATCTACCCACCGGTGGATTCTTCGCAAATTTCTTAACTTTAAGAATTGCAACCTTTAGACAAGTCGGCTGCGGCGGAAGTCCTTCAAAAGAGTTCTTTTTTGACTCTGGTCTAGAAGGTGGTCACCCTGACTCAGTTCTTCATCCTGATACTGGTCACTCGGTAGTCTTTTTAAATGCTCCTGCAACAATTGTTGTTCCTGGCATCACAAACAACCCCTCTTCAAACCATGTAAGAGAAATAGCAAATGCCAACTATAAATTAAAAAGCATCGGTGTTGGTCTCGTGATCAAAAAACAAGATATCTCTAATGCAAATTATAAAATTAAGTCAAATAGAAAAGCAGTTGTAACAAAACCAAAATTTTCAGAATCAACAAGTACCA
The DNA here is from genome assembly GCA_023954595.1 of Bacteriovoracaceae bacterium. Lineage (GTDB taxonomy): Bacteria > Bdellovibrionota > Bacteriovoracia > Bacteriovoracales > Bacteriovoracaceae > UBA845. Next base: position 3,089 of record JAGSHJ010000225.1, read on the forward strand.
ATTACAAACTTCATGTTGGTACAAAATAAAACTAGGTAATGGCCATGAAAAAGCTAACACTATTCACTCTACTCTCCTTTCTCCCGTCTCTCGGGTTCGCCTTTGGTGTCACCTGGGAAGGACAGATCACGGATAATGTAGACACTCCGGTAAATACTCATATGAGTGGAGCAACAACTACTATTCGATTTAGTATTTGGGATGATACAGGGTCAGTTTGTGAGCTTTACCAAGAAGAGCATAATGTTGATCTGACTGCAACAAATGGCTTTGTCTCTGTGGAAATTGGTACAGGTACTCCGACTGGTGGCTCTCCTGCTTTTTCTGAAGCAATTTTTTCCAATGCCAACAACCCCATCACCGGGGTTGCTGCCTGTACTTATAATCCAACGGCCCTAGTCGGTAGAAAAATGGATATAACTCTAGATCCAAATTCGGCAGGAGTTGGTGCCGAAGTCTTTGCAACACAAATAGATATATCATTATTACCTGCTGCCGTTTACGCAAAAGAAGCATCTCAGGCCAATACCATTGTCGCTAATGGTGTTACCACTGCTTCAATCCTAGATGGAACTATTACTTCAGTAGACTTATCTGCGGGAGCGGTAGACTCAGCCGCAATTCTAGATGGAACAATAACGAATGCAGACATGGCCGTAGATTCAATTACCTCGGCAGAAATTTTAGACGGCACAATTACATTTGCCGATGTGGATTCGAGTTTTCAATCGGCCTTAACAACAGGAACAACCGCTCAATACTTCAGAGGTGACTTGAGTCTTGCAACTTTAGATACTCTTGCAGTTCCTGAAAATACTAACCTATACTTCACAGACGCGCGGGCCTTGAATGCAACCTTAACTGGTTTTACTTCCGGACCAGGTGCTATTACCGCAGCAGATACGATACTTTCTGCTATTCAGAAACTAGATGGAAACTCTGGAGGAGGAGGCGAAGTTAACACCGCTTCAAACTCTGGAATCGGTGGCGTAGGTGTATATGTTATAAAAACTGGTGCTAACTTAGAGTTTAGAAATATTAATGCTGGCGCAAGTGGAACAATCACAGTTACAGATGATAGCGCTAATAGCGAAATCGATCTTGAAGTTACTGCATCTTCTATAGATTCGTCTCATATCGTTGACGCTTCAATTCAAGGTTTAGATATTGGAACTCAGCAACTTAATGAGCTTCATTTTCAAGGAGTTCCAGGTGCCTGTACAGCAGGTCAAGGACTTGCATCAGATGGAGCTGGGAACTTCAGTTGTACAAACTTAGGTGATTTTTCCACGACCGGTGGAACAATGACTGGAAATATAGATATGGGCGTGAATAGTATTCAAAACATGAATACTATTGAGGGTGCACTTGGTGCAGTAGGCTTTCCTACTTATACTTTCACAGGTGACCTAGATACAGGGATTTATTCACCCGCCATAGATAATCTAGGCTTTGTAACTGCTGGACTTGAAAGAATCTCAATCTCGCCAACCGGTGAAGTCGGGATTGGAACGGGAACACCAGCAGCCTCACTTCATGTGATGGGGGGATGGCCAATCTTTGAAAGTAACTCTAATGATAATATCGGCTCAGGTCTCGTTTTAGAAAAGTCTCGCTCTGCTGCTTCTGTTCAGATGGATGATGAACTAGGGTCCATAGAATGGAAAGGTCATGACGGAACAACTCCAATCACTGGAGCATACATTCAGGCAGAAGTTGATGGAGCAGTAAGTGGCGGTCAAATGCCAACGCGAATGGTTTTTAATACAAGAGATTACGGCGGAGTCTTGGATACACGTATGAGTATCATGCCTGATGGTCAGGTTTATGCTGGTGCCATGAAAGCTGATACGAATGCTCCTGCTGCTGGTTTTGGTTGTACCTTTATGAGTACCGATGCCTGCCAATGTAACTTTGACTACACCTTTATCGATTATGATCAAAACGGAATGATTAATACCGATGAATGTGTGGAGCCAGGATTAATTGTTGACCCATTAGAATCAACAAAGGTTAATGGCTTTCTTACCGTAGGGCTTGAAGTAAATTACGACGGAGCTCAATCTACTCAATGTGCACCAGGATTTACCTGGTATGATGATGATAACAGTGGAACTGTTAACGCTGCGGC
>JAGSHJ010000055.1 GCA_023954595.1 Bacteriovoracaceae bacterium
ATATGTATGTCATCAAAGTTTAGCCCTTGGCTCTGTAGAGCGGTCTGGGCAACAGGCCTGATCTGCTTCTCAATATAGTGATGATAATCAGGCTGTTCTTTGTTGATAGATACAGGCCTAGGCCCTTGGACTGTCATTATGTAACTAATAGAGCGCAGACGCTTTTGCTTCTCTATAGGCAGAAGCTTTGCCGCCTTAATATGCGGAGGTAAACTTTTCGTATATTCATCCAAGCTCTTTGAGAGTTTTTTCTTATAAACCAACTTGTGATCATACTCTCCTGCTTCGAGTCTTTTTATTTCCGACTTTATGAAATACTCAAGCGGCTCTCCAAGAAAAAGTCTCTCAAACAATTCAAATTGAAAATCTTTTGCAAGCTCAGTCCAATCACTTCTCACATATTCCATTCCAACAAAACTTAACTTTCCATTGCTGTAGCCAACATAGCGCTTTTTTGCACCTTGCTCAGACCCTCTTGCAGTAGAGAAAAATAGCTGCTCAAAGGTTTTCTCAAGCTCAACTTCAAGCTTGGACTCACACTTAAATTCGTCTTTAATAATTTGTGCTAGATAATAGTTTAGATTTGACGCTAACTTTTTAACGTCCTCATCCCCCTCCAATTTTACAAACAAAGAGTCAGTATCTCCGTAGACAACCTTAAGACCTAAGTTATCAAAAAATGTAATTGATTGATTTAAAATCCAATGCCCCGTAGTCGTGATGGCAGTAGGAAGGTCTGCATGATAGAAACGTGACTTTGGAGACCCCATGACACCATAGAATGAATTCATCAAAATTTTAATCGCCTGAGACAGTGCCTGATTTCCATTTTCTTTGGCATTAGTTCTTTTTGCTCCCAACTCTTCAAGAAAACTTGGGAGAATATTCTCTCTACGACTAAATTTAATCCCTGCTGGAGTGTTTACAGGGTCGATCTGCGCTTTAATTCTAGAGTATGGATCAATGAAAAATGTTCGAATGATTGATGGATATAGACTTTTAAAATCAAACACGGCAACGTTTTGATACAGCCCTGCAACAGGCTCAATAACCATACCACCGGCCGAGTGTTCATCCCTTGCCATATCCACTATATTTGGAGCAACAAGCCCTTTTCTATGTAGTCTTGGAAGAAAGAAGTGATCAAACGCCATCGTAGAAATTCCAACCTTGTCAATTTGCTGGCCACTGAACATTGATCGGGCATGAATAAGGTTATAAATATCTAGCTTTAAGAAAATCTGGTGAACTAATCTACAATCCTCAATATTATAAAATGCAAGAGAGGCCTTATCCTCTTTAAATCGTCTCTCAATCTCATCCACTTTTTCTTTACCAGTCGCTGAAATATCCTTACTCAAACCTAGAACTTCATTGGCAACTGTATCTAGTTTCATATTGGAAAAAGAAAAGAAGTTGTTTCTAAGAAGTGGTGGGCCATCCAAAACAACTCGCCCTCTTATTGTGGCGTAAAGCATATTGTTTCGTTCTTGAAGCTCTATCTGGCTATTGTCTCTGCCCATCTTAAGCTCTATTCCAAATTGGCGAGCTTTTTTGTCCATAAACTTAAAGTCAAAGCCCACGATATGCCAGCCAACGATAAAGTCAGGGTCATACTCTTGGATGAACTCCATCGTACTCTCCAAAACTTCTTTCTCGTTGGAGCGAAGTTCGCATAGCTCGTCCAATTTTCTATTTGAATCTCCCCACATATAAACGATATCTTTTTGGGTATCACCTTTTGTGTAGCTCAGGCCTATTGAGTACAGGCTTCCATCCATACCTGTTTCAATATCTAGCGAGAGTGTTGAAAATGTAGGCCTATACCAACAACTTTTAACCTGAGGGTTTGTGTAAACTCGAAGATTTCCTTGGGTGACATACTCACCTGCAAATTCCAGTGAGCCATTAATAAATCGCTCCATCAAAAAACGAGACTCTGGCCTTATGTCATTTTCATAGGTTCTTATCCCACTTTGAGATAGCTTATCTCTACCTTCATACAACTTTTGAAGGTTTTGAAAATAAAGTGCCTTAACCTTTTCACCCTCAAAGGTTGTCAGTTCAAGATCCTTTGACTTAGAAAGTCCAAGATCACTATTGAGTTTTGCGCTTTGTCCTACAAAAAACAGCGGGTCTTGATTGTCAAAACGAAGTAAAAAGCTTCCCTCATCAGAAGTGCCATAAATCTCTAGAGGATATTTTTTATGATCATCCCAAAAACTATTTAAAATAAAACCCTGTTGCATAATAGATTCCTAACGAATGTTGAGTTGGTAGAGTGCCTGTCCGCTCAAAGAATACTTTTTTTCAAAAGGAGTTAAAAACTCTACTGGCGTAAACTCTTGAAGCTCGCACTGGCGTTTGCCAACATGGCCTGCAACTAAAGCAAAGTCTTCTAAATACCGCTTCCAATTGCTTCGAATTTCAATATTGGAAGAAAGCTCTAAAATAAAAGACAACATAGGGTTTGCATACCACCTACGTTTTACCCCTTTAAGTTTTGGCCAAGGATTTGGATATAAGATGTATTGCTTGGTAACTTCGAGCGCATTGTCTTTTTGAAGCTCATACAATGCAGGCCAGACATCTTGCAAGTCAGCCTGAAGTAGCAATAAGTTACTCGGTACATCTTTTTTAAAGGAGTTGTTTCTCTCAATTCTACTGACAGACTTATCAACACCTAAAACAATTTGGTCACTATACTTTTGGGCAAGCTTAAAAGAACTCTCACCAATGCCACAGCCGGTATCAAAAACAACTCTCTTCCCCTGAAGCTTTTCCAGCAAAATAGCCTTCATTGCGTCTTTATCTTCGGAGGGCCTTTTATACGTGTCGATCGTGAATTTTGAAGCAATCTTTAACAGATCCTCTTCTTCTCGATAGGCCGTGGCCGTAACTGGCTTTGAATTTCCGCTCATATTTTTATACCTAAATAAGTTTGAATAAATTCAGGTACAAGCATACTCGCCTTTCCCTGAAAGGTCGTGGTGTAATACTGGCTCATTTGGGTCTTTTCCAAATTAAGCTCTACCGTTGGGATTTGGTTAAAGTTGGCCATGCTAACAAAACCTGCGGCCGGATACACTTGGCTGGAGGTCCCAACAGCAATGAATAAATCCGCTTGTCCTATAAGTTCAGGAATCTTGTCCCCGCATTTTATATCTTCACCAAACCAAACGATATCTGGTCGCCAAATTTGAAACTGCTCTTCTGGAACTTGTCCCTCAAAGTATCGAGTTTGTCCTGTTTCATTGTTTCGAATTCTTCTAAGCTCCCCATGCATATGCAACACTTTCTTGGCGCCACCACGTTCATGAAGATCATCAACATTTTGAGTAATGACAGATACGTTGAAGTTTTTACACTTGCTCAAGGCCCCAATTGCTTTATGAGCAGGATTGGGTTCAACCTCATGTAGTTGTGCCCTTCTTAGATTATAGAAGCGATGAACGAGATTAGGGTCTCGGGCATACGCCTTTGGGCAGGCGACTTCTTGAATTGAGTGATTTTCCCATAGGCCATCTTGATCCCTGAAGGTTTTAATCCCCGACTCTTGGGAGATACCCGCTCCGGTCAAAAATACGATGTTTTTTACTTTGGTTAAATCAATTTCCACAAGATTTCCGATGGCTTTTATTTTGATTCGCTGTTAAAAATAGGATCAGAGAATACCTCGTATTTTAAGCGCATTTTACTAGTTTTTGAAAGGCATATCATGAATCAAAACGCGTCAAGCAGAGAAAAGGTCGAGTTTATAATGCTAATGGCCAAGGCACTTCACCACTATGGTGCCAGTGCTGACAGGATTGAGAAAGCTCTGTTTGTTGTCTCTGAGAAGCTTAAAATTGATGGTAACTACTTCTCCCTTCCAACAGGAATTTTTGCAAATTTTAAAATGCCCAATAATGATGAATTTACATCTATGGAGCGTCTTGAGCCAGGAAAGATTAACTTGGACAAACTCTCTGTGGCCGATCAGACTGTAGATGAAGTTCTAGATGGCAAGGTCACCCTAGCTGAGGGAATCGAGATTCTAAACGAAGTTTTTAAGAGAAAGCCTAGATTTAGGGACTTACACGTAAATATTAGCCTTTTCTTCCTAGCTTTTGGTATTGCTATCATTTTAAAAGGTAGTCTCCTGGACGCCTTAGCAGCAGGAATTTTTGGTATTGGTTCAGGTCTTTTCACTTCGGCGGTTAAAACGGAGAGAATTGATACCATTGCTGAAGCAATCATAGCCTTTATTGTATCCTTTTGTGCTTTTGCACTTCCATACTTTGGATTTGCCATAAGCCCAAGTGTCGTTATTTTGGCCGCATTAATCTACTTTATACCAGGGCTTAACCTCACCATGGCCATCCATGAGATATCTTCTCAAAACCTCACTAGTGGAACGGCGAGGCTTACTGGTGCCATCATAATCATGCTGAAGATATCTTTTGGCTCATACATTGGTGCGGAGGTGGCCCAAGGCCTATTTCCAATAGAATTCATTGCACCTGACTCTTCATTAGATCCATTGTGGATTTGGCCAACACTGGTTGTTGTACCCTTAACTTTTGTAGTGTTATTTCAGGCCAATCCAAGAGATGCATTTTGGATCATGTTAGGTGGTTTCATCAGCTTTAGCTCCTCTACATATTGTAGTGAACAGTTTGGCCTAATAGCAGGGGCATTCACAAGTGGGGTTATCATTGGTGCAGGATCTAATATGTTTGCAAGAGTCATGCAAAGACCTGCAATGATCGTCCTAATGCCCGCGATTATCCTACTTGTACCGGGCAGTATTGGGTACAAAGGCCTTAACTTTCTGTTCACTCAGAACACGATAGATGGCATAAATACCTTATTTAACTCAGCTACAATAGGTATGGGCCTTGTGGCCGGCGCGTATTTTGGAAACATTCTGGTTAAGCCTAAGAGGTCGCTATAAGCAGCTTTTCTTAACAAAACCATAACACACTAGCTGCACAGTTTCTGGTATCTTGCGGGTGATTCAACCAGGAGATGTTATGAACACACCAGAAACTACGACAACAACAGCACAGCAGGGCGTTGACAGGTCCCAGCTAATTGACCTTGCTCTCAGAGTTCTTACAGTTGCGGCCCTATTATTTATCTTCCTTGTAGGAGTTAAAACACTAGGTGGCTCTTTTAAGCTTCTTGGCGGAGGTTTTGCTAAAGGCCTTCTAAACGTAACGGCCAATCCAATCCTAGGATTGTTTTCGGGCATGCTTGCAACGGTTCTATTTCAAAGTTCATCAGTTACAACCTCAATCATTGTAGGTCTTGTTGCCAGCTCCTCTCTTTCTTTGAGTGGTGCAATTCCAATGATCATGGGGGCCAACTTGGGAACAAGTGTAACAAACTCTCTTGTGTCACTTGGATATCTTAAAAATCAAAAACACTTTCGTGACGCATTTGCAGCTGCAACGGTACACGATCTATTCAATATTTTAACAGTGGCCGTAATGCTTCCTGTGGAACTTGCTACTGGTATTTTAGAGAAGTCAGCTTCAGCTCTAGCAACAATGCTTTATGGGACAGGCTCAGCAATGTCCTACTCTTCTCCATTAAAAGCTGCGATCAAGCCTGTAGCGAGTGGAATTAAAGCTCTTGTTACAGAGACTGCAGGTCTTAAAGGTGTATTTGCAGGTGGCGTGATGGTTATCATCTCAGCGGCACTAATCATCTTCGCACTAAGCTTTATTGTAAAAATCATGAAGAAAGTGGTTGAGTCCAATAAAGGTGAAATCATCGAGAACCTTCTATCTAAAAATGGATATGTTGCAGTTGGCTTTGGAGCTCTTCTTACTATTTCAGTTCAATCAAGCTCAATCACAACTTCACTACTTGTACCAATGGCGGGAGCAGGTGTTCTAGGATTAAATACAATCCTACCAGTGACAATTGGCGCAAACATTGGAACAACAGCAACCGCACTATTGGCAGCACTTGCTGGAAATGTATCAGGCCTTGCCATAGCACTAGTTCACTTTTTGTTTAATATTTCTGGAATGCTTCTTTGGTATGTAAACCCAACTCTTAGACAAGTGCCTATCAAGCTTTGTGAAAAACTAGCTGACCGTACTTTGAAAAATAGATTTCATGGAATTGCATATATAGGATTAGTTTTCTTTGCAATACCACTATCTCTAACTTTTGTTCTTTAGACTATTCTAAATGGGAAGGGCACCTGGTCCCTTCCCAATATATTTTATTTCATCCCTTATATTCTTTTTAAAATCTACTTAACTTTTACTCTCCCTAACCGAATTTAGAAGGTCCTCAAACTAAGGTCTTGTAGAAATGTCCAAGGGTAACAAAGAAAATTATTTACATCCGTTAGAGATGAAAATGAAGGTTAAGGCCATCTCGGCCCCAAGGCTTTTATTTTTTGAGTTTGACTGCCCTCATTGTGAACGAAAAAACGTTATGGCCAAGGCAATGACTTCTGAATACGTACTATGTTCCAGCAGCTCCTGCAGGCGCTTAATTCATATAGAAAATTTTGATGATGTTGCTTAGTCTTCTACGAAGTTAATCGGATAAAAGATATCATGGTCCTCATGAATAGGACGCCCTGCAATTTCAACCTTAAGGCCTCTTTCAATATCTTGTTGAAGCTTTTTTTGTCGATCTAAATCTTTTGCATTGAGTAAAAGGTCATGCTTGGTAGCGATTCTTTTCTCACCACTTAATGCCTTTAAAATATTCTCTTCACTGTAGTCAGACAAGTAACACAGTGAGTTTTGATGGGTGTGAGCAGGCAGGTGTGCCGCCTCAAGTTTCATATTAGATAACTGAGTATGAATTTCCAAAGCACTTGAGCCCCATTGTGTGGCTCCGTAGCACATATGAATGCCAAAAACTCGACAAGCAAATGCTTTAGTCAGAAGTCCAAGACCTGGGTACTTCATACCTAGGAAGCTATTTAGAGAAGATAAATTGTGTCCAAACCAACGGTTTCTATCAGTTGTTGGAATGGCCATATACATCGATATTGGTATTAGGCCTTCGTAGTCCTCTTCCACTGCAAGCATATTCAAAAAGTCTTCAGGTGCCTTCTCCTTTGGAATTCCAAATCCAAAGATACCCGCAGGCATTGCTGAACAATCAAAAAATACCCATTTATCCATGCCCATACCTTGATGGCCAAAGGTAAGACTGTCCATTCGATGCACAAGGTTAAAAAAGGCGCTGTTCTCGACTCTTAGGCAACTTTTAAGATTTGTCTCTTCAAACTGCTTTCCAAATACGGAGAGGTTGTAGTTTTCAAATGCTTTCGGTTTACCCAAAAGATAAGGTTGAGCTTCGTTTAGAATATTTTGGTATTTATTATCGATCTTCATAATTGTGATAATATTAACATAAGGAAACGAAATTGACAGTCTTGGGAGAAATAATGAGTAAGTATGAGGCAATATTCAAACCACTTGATCTAGGCTTTTGCACTCTGAAGAACCGCGTCATCATGGGCTCAATGCACACAGGGCTGGAAGAGACTAAAAATGGTTTTGACAAGATGGCGAGCTTTTACGCAGAAAGGGCCAAAGGTGGCGTAGGTCTGATCGTAACTGGTGGAATTGCTCCAAACTTTCAAGGTAGGGTCCACCCCTTTGCACTTCAGTTGTCGTTTCCTTGGCAAGTATCAAAACATAAAAAAATAACCAAGGCCGTGCATGAGCATGATTCTAAAATCTGCTTACAAATCCTTCACACCGGTAGATATGCTTACCATCCACTAGGTGCGGCACCAACAACTTCCAAGGCCCCAATCTCTTCTTTCAAGGCACGTGGAATGAGTAAGCTTGGAATTAAAAAGACTATATTTGATTACGCCAATTGTGCGCGACTTGCCCAAAAAGCAGGTTACGACGGCGTAGAGATCATGGGAAGCGAGGGTTATTTAATTAATCAATTCCTTGCCCCAAAAACAAATAAAAGAACTGATAAATATGGTGGAAGCTTTGAAAATAGATCAAGATTTGCTCTTGAGACTATTAGGGCCGTTCGTAAGAAAACAGGGCCAAACTTTATTATTATATATCGCCTGAGCATGCTTGATTTGGTTAAAGACGGCCAGAGCTGGGAGGAAGTTGTAGCACTTGCCAAACAATTAAAAGAGGCAGGAGTGAATATTGTTAACACAGGAATAGGATGGCATGAGGCAAGAGTACCTACGATCGCCACAATGGTTCCAAGGGGAGCTTTTGTTTGGGTTACAGAAAAACTTAAAAAAGAAATCGAGCTGCCTGTAGTGGCAACAAATAGAATCAATACTCCAGAATTGGCACAGGAGATACTAGACTCCAATCAAGCCGATATGATCTCAATGGCACGTCCATTTTTAGCTGACCCAGATTTTTTAAATAAGGCCCAAGATAATCGTTCAGATGAGATCAACACTTGTATTGCATGTAACCAAGCATGTCTAGACCATGTCTTTCAAAATAAGATCTCATCTTGTTTGGTAAATCCAAAAGCATGTCATGAAACTGAATACTCGAAAGAAAAATCTAATACTCCTAAAAAGATCGCAGTGATTGGATCTGGGCCTGCAGGCCTATCGTTTGCAGTGGAAGCAGCACAAAGAGGTCACTTCCCGACTATTTTTGAGAAATCAAAAGAAATTGGTGGGCAATTTAATATCGCTAAAGAAATTCCTGGTAAAGAAGAATTCAGAGAAACGATTAGATACTTTCAAAAACAAATGGAAATATTAAATATTGAGCTACATCTAAACAAAGAAGTTGATCTCAATTTTTTAAAAGCTTCCGAATTCGACGAGATTGTATTTGCAAGTGGAGTACGTCCAAGGACTCCAAAGATAGAGGGAATAGAACATAAAAAAGTCCTCTCCTACCCAGAGGTTTTGTATCATAAAAAGGAAGTTGGTAAAAAGGTTGCTATCATTGGTGCAGGTGGAATTGGTTTTGATACAGCGGAGTTTTTAATTCATGATCCTAGTCATCAGTCAGAATCCATGGATCAAGAAGCTTTCTTCAAGCATTGGGGAATTGATACAAGCTACAAAGACAGAGGTGCCGTTTCTCCAAAAGAGAGGCCAACTCCTTTTAGAGAAATATACCTCTTACAAAGGAAGGCCACAAAGCATGGAAGATTTTTAGGCAAGACGACAGGATGGATTCATAGACAAAGCCTAAAAGATGCTAACGTAAAAATGCTTAAAGAAGTAAGCTATACAAAAATAGACGACAAAGGTCTTCATATTGACACTCCAGAAGGGAGCACAGTTCTTGAAGTAGACAATGTTGTCATCTGTGCAGGCCAGTACAGCGACAATGAGCTTTATCATGAATTTAAAGAGGTTGATGCCCGCCCTGCTCACTTAATTGGAGGGGCAGAAAAATCAATGGAAATAGATGCTAAGAGAGCAATTAAACAAGGCGTAGATTTAGCGAATAGAATCTAGAGTTAAATAAGTCCCTGGCCTACACCAGGGACAATATATCATCCAAATTAATAAACATTTTCTCTATAATCAACATTACAATTAAAAAGTTCTAGATCGACTTCTTGCTTGCTGATGCCAGGAGATTTATCCGAACTGTAATAACTTCCACTCATCGTCTCTTTATTAATCTCTAGAGATTTTGTCTCAGAATAATATCCGGCCTCTGCATGATCTAGTGCAATCGGAAGAAAGAACTTGGCACTAAATTTAAGACTGAGTTTATTTTCAGAATCTTTGAAGTGATTATTTAAACCAGTCAGAGTTTTTTCAATCTGAGTTGCACTACCAGTCGGATCGGTAAACTCAACATACTCTTCTGTGATCTGGTTATCTTCTATATAAGTATCCTTTGAGATGGTAACAGAAAATGTTGAACCATCATTTGTTTCACAAGAAACATCAGTGTAAGATTCAATATTCGTTGTGTTAGCACTCGCAATTACACAAACTGATAATACTCCTAATAATAATTTCATTTCTTCTCCTTTAACTTTATTCATTTTAAATTTAATTTTGATAACAAGTAGCTCGCTATGGACACACTCTACTTCCTTTTTTAAAAAAGGGAATTGCACACTGTAAAAGCTATGCGCTTCAGAATTTTTTTGAAGCGCCCTAATCGTGCTCAATAAACACCTCGGTTTGCAAACCTTATCATAGTGTTTTGAAGGTAGGATTTAAGTAGTCTCCGGAGTGATTTAGGCTATTTAGATATTTAATTAATTCGAATATAAGTTAAATTGCTTAGGGGCAGGATTGCAGATTGTAAGATCAGCAGGTGCAAAGGTTGTCACCCCTATTTAAATCATAATTTGGTTAAAACTAGAATTGAAGTTGAAAATCTGTGTGGGAGGAAGCTCACTCTAACATGAGCTTCCAGTTCTATTAAAACATTTAGTTATTATTAAAGGCAGCTTTGGCATCCTCAATAACTTTAGTAACCTTTGCCTTTGCTTTAGTTGTGTCCGCTTTTTCAACAAGCTTTTGGTTTGCTCTATTAAAAGCAAGTTCAAGATTTTCTTTAGATATTTTAACTAGGACGGAGCATACATAACCGTCATAGTCTTTCTTGGCTCCAAGCTCTTTTTCAAATTTTCTTTTCTCCCAATACTTCTTAAAGGTTTTAGAACCAATAACAAAGCTTTGTGTCTCTTTTGCAAGGTTTTCCTCCACATACTCTGAAAGCTTTTGATCCATCTCAGTTGGATCACCTTGAATGGTTGAAGCAAGGCTTTGCTGAATAAATTGTGTTATCTCACTTGCAATTTCACTGGTAGCACGGGCCTTGGCAATTTCACATGCGATTGTCTTAGAGTTTTTAGCTTCTGTGTTAAAGACATAATAGCGATGACTTTCAAAGTCATCATCGTCCTCGTCTTCAGCATATTCGAGTGGTTCATTGATCCATTCAGGTATTTCCTTATGGCTTGCATCTACGACCTTGTAATCTCTTTTAAAAGATCTTGAGGAACATGATGCTAGTAATAGAAATGACATCAAGAGTAAGGATACTTTCATAATATCTCCTTTAAGTTTGCAATATCTTAGATTGCTTATTTTTCACTGTTAAGAGTAGGAACAACCTTTTTGAAGCTATTTCTAAGCTTTTCTGTATTTGATAGATCTTCTAGCTCAACAAACATCTCACAGGCAGAGATTGAATATTCATTAATATCTGATCTCGGACTAAAGGTGAAACTGCTACTTAAGAAGGCCTGTGCAGAATATCGTTTGTCTCTTTTTCGAGAGTAATCACGAATTTGGCGACAATCTGTCTCCCCTGCCTGCATTTTTGCACTCAATTCTTCAAAGAGCTTGTTGTAACTGCCTTCTAAATCAATCTCAAAATTTGCATTAGGTGCAAAGTTTCGTCCTGTGTTCTGTATATTGTAATGAACAATATCCTTATTAATTTCTTTTGGAAGTTCAATTTCACTTATGTTTAAGCTCGCTCTTTGTGCGCACATTCTCATCCTTGAAGCACTACTTAGGCCTTGGAGAATCGCCTGAGCTTCCCTTCTGCATACAGCAATACTTAAATACTCTTCTTGATCGGCCTTAGCATTCAAAGAGTGCGTTAAAGTATTTGTATCAGCACAGTTTTCAGAGCTGTCATATTCAAGACCTTGAAAAACACACTCTATGCCGACCTCGGCGATGTGTTC
>JAGSHJ010000447.1 GCA_023954595.1 Bacteriovoracaceae bacterium
AACTTTGAAAGTAGTTTGCTCGCATCAATTTCATACCTGTTAGAATGGGAAGGGTATATCCCCGGGTTATAGGTTGGAACCTTAACCTTTTGTTGAGCATCAGCACATTCATCTCTCACTGCTACTTCGTAGACAAATTGTGCAATACTATTTGAATGATAAGCATCCATAATCGCTGCCAGATCTTTCTCTAATGGAAGTATCGACTTAATTGTTTTAGCATGGCATGTCTTTTGTTCATCAGAGAGATATCTTGGATGCTGGTTGTAGATTTGCTCCAGCACTTCATAGGCCTCACCTTGAGCATTTTCATCCCTTTCTGCGTCCTTATGAGCAAGTAGCTCAAATGGGAGGCATTGTTCTTTATAAAGGGTGCGGGTGTGGTCTTTTAAATTCCTTAATAAAGTAAATGGAGAGCCACCAATACTAATGGACTTGGTCATATACTCATAGCGGGCGGTCACATCTAACAGAGATAACTGGTTTTCTGGTAGTGAACAATCAAGCTTATTTTGTTTGCAGTACTCATAGTTTAGAAGTTGGGTCGCACTTGCGGAGTAGCAAATTCCAACTCCATCTTGTGTTCTAATTGTAGGGAAGTTTTTGATCTCGTGGACTTCTTTGTCTACATACTCTTTGCCAAGTTTTAAGTACCCACCTGCCATTGTGGGGAGACTTATAGTGAAGCTCAATATGAGATTAGTGATCTTCATACAATCCCCAAGAATCTATCATTGAACCATCTTTGAATTTACAAAAATCATATTGCCTATTTTTAGCATCTCTTAAAATTATGCTCATTCCACCGGTGAGCTTGCAGTATCTACTGGCAGGATCCCCCAAGGTCACTGTGGCCTTGAGTTGGATGTTCTTCTGTTTAAATGCATGAAGTGCCATGGAAGATTTATTGTAATTACCGTACTTGATTCCGTTGATTTCACTTATTTCAATTTCAATGTCCTTTCCGGCCTTCATTTTGAAAGTTTCTGAAAAGGAAGCATTAGAAAAGATTAGACTCATAAATAATATTTTTAACATCAAAGGCTTATCGGAAGTTTACTGATTAGCTTGAGTTAAATACTCAGAATTGTTAGGCCTGAAATTTTGGCACCACCATGAGGAGGCTTGTATAAATTTCAATGATATAGACAGTTTTTTTGTAGAGGGTATATTGAGGCAAATAAAATCTGGAGAACATTATGAAATCACTAATTCTAGGCCTTCTATTTATACCTGCACTTTTTGCGTCAACTGGACCTCAGTTGGTTGAGTTAGAACTTGCTTCATACAAAGGGAGCCACTGGTTTAGTAGCTGCAATTTAGAAATTAATGAAGATGACAATGGCATGATCTATGCTGTTTTCACTAGAGGACAGGACAAATATCAGTCTAGACCTGTGAGACCAGATGCAAACATCCTAGCTAGCTCAAATGGCCAGGTGTGGTATGACTTCCCAATCGACAATGGTCTGATCCATGCGACAGTAATGTTTAATAATGAACAAGAGCTTATTCCAACTCGCTATACAGTATTAGAGGGTAGAACCGGTGCCCTTATTAAGTGTAAAAGACTTAAATTAAAATAATCAAATCTCTTCTTCTGTTAGATCAAAGGCCTTGCATAATCTTTATAAGGCCTTTGAACTAGAACTCACCAAATTCTATATATACTATTCTTTTAATCTATACTGATTAAGAGAGGTTTCTTATAACAATTCTATTATTGATTCTTGGCATGAGCTTCTTTGGTAGTGCGACCCCTGTGAGTAAGCTTGTAGGTAATGAACTTCCTATTTTTAGTGCTTCGCTTTTGAGGGTAGGTTTGGCAACCATTGTATTGGCACCTTTTGCATTAAAAGACTTCAGAAATAAGCTTTCAAAGTTTGAAAAGAAAGATTGGCTTTATGTAGGTGGCATTTCAATATTTGGAATGGTCGGATTCACACTACTTCTAATTTATGGCATGAAGCATATCTCTGGAGTTGCTGGAAGTTTAATCATGAGCATAACGCCTGCAATTACAGCTATTGGTGCACACTTCTTTCTTAATTCTCCTCTGGGGAAGGGACGTATTTTTGCAATTGCTCTTGGGGTTGCTGGAGTGGTTGTTGTAAATGTCTTTAAAGGGAAGTTCTCTCAAGGTGAATCAGATAGCTTTATGCTTGGTGCTTTGATGGTCTTTCTCGCGGTATGTTGTGAGGCCTGTTATACAATGCTTGGAAAGAAGATTACAAAAGATGTAGATCCACTTTTTGCAAGTTTTGTCGCATGCATTATTTCAATTCCACTATTTCTTGGATTGGCGACCATTGATTTTGATATGAACACTTTTTCTAAAGCTTCAAGTTCTACCTGGTGGGCCGTATTATGGTGGGGCATGGTCACACTAGGGGCAGGCTCTGCACTTTGGTATAAAGGCGTTGCAAAGGCTAAAGGAACTACTTCAGCTGGAATGATGTCGGTTATGCCTATTAGTGCACTGCTAATATCTTATTTTCTTCTAGGAGAGAAGTTTCACATGATGCACTTAGTGGGAATAGGGTTTGTGTTTTCCTCTGTTCTGTTAATGAGCTGGATTCACTATAAGGAAGCCAAGGAAAATTAGAGTGCCTGCCGGAGGATCCGACAAGCACAAATTTTATATTAAAATAGAAGATCTAATTTAAGGATGTCGAAAGTGACTTGAGTTATTTCTTCAACACCATCGTCTTCAAGATCACCATCAACTTTACC
>JAGSHJ010000438.1 GCA_023954595.1 Bacteriovoracaceae bacterium
ATAACCGTGTTAATGCCCTAAATTCAGGTAAATTCTGGCAACATAAATCTACTGCTGTTGGCTCAATGATTAGAAAGTCTAAACTTAAGGAGTTTGCTTCATATTACAAGGCCTCAACTTTCATGACATTAGGAGAGCAATATAGCCTTTGCTCTGATGAAAGGTTTTATAGTGAGCCTGTCTTATCAGAATGTAGTGGCTTCCTTATTTCTCCAGATACCCTAATTACAGCAGGCCACTGTGTAAAGGCCCTACCTTATCCTTATAATGGTAATCCAGAAAAAATGTGTGAAGACTTTGTTTGGAGCTTTGATTTTACTCAGACAAAGGCATATGAAAATAAAGTGAGCCTTAAGCAAGTATATAATTGCAAAGAGGTGATTGAAGCAAAATATAACTTTGCTCATGACTACGCCATTATCAAGCTTGAAAAAGCTGTTGAGGATGTAAAACCACTAAAGACTGCACAGTTAGTCGATAATACGGAACTTGTTGTTATTGGTCATCCATCAGGCCTTCCCAAAAAGGTTGCTCCCGGTGGAAAAGTTATTGATACTAACGGAAACTCAAGTAAGTTCTATGCTGCACTAGATTCATTCCAAGGAAACTCTGGATCACCTGTTTTAAATAAGGCCGGAGACGTAGTAGGGATTCTCGTTAGTGGAAAGACAGACTATATATACGATGACAAGGCCCAATGTCAGCGAGTGAATCGTTGTGATAATAATGGACAGGCCTGCTTCTACGAGTATGACTATGTTAAAGGCGAAGGGGTCACAAAAATAGATGTGGTTCTTGACAAGATCCCTGCTGGAATAGATAACAGTCTCTCAAAATAATGGAGAATCATTTGAAAGAAGTAAATACAAAGACAGAAGAAGTTTCAGATAAGGCCGGTATAATCCTATCCGTAATTTGCTGTATTCACTGTATGGCCATTCCATTTCTTATGATCTTTGCTCCATCAATTGGTCAGATGTTTGAAGAGGAGTGGATTCACCTTCTTGGATTCATCTTCGTTGTTCCACTTGGTCTTTACGCCTTCATCACAAAACTTAAAGTTCACGATGATAAAAGACCTCTCTATGTTGGTCTAGTTGGTATGACATTCGTGATTATTGGTCACTTATGTCATGAGTTTTTGTCCCATGATATTGGTGAGCCATTGGAATTGGTAGCTTCAATCGTCGGAGGACTAGCTCTTGTTAGTGCTCACTTATTTAACATTAAGTTGTGCCGTTGTAATACTTGTCACCACTAGTATCTTAACTGTGTTCTATCACTTTGTGATAGACAAGAATTCTTAAAGTAAGTTTCAAGAAATTTAAGTAGGTCATCCTTATTCGTAAGTTTATGGATCTCTTTATAAAGCTTATGGCCAAAGTTAAGCCCTGGATGTCCAACTTTAACAAAGAACCTCACTCTCTTTAAGGCATCGTCTTCTTCAAATAGATCATAGCAATTTTCAACAAAGTCATAGAGGTATTCACCATATACTTTAGAGCGCTCTTGAGCATTATTTGGAATTAGCTCCTCTTGCTCTTGAGTAAGTTTAATTCCCTTATACTTAGCATGTTCAGTTAATAGCCATGGTTTTGCCGTAAGGACTCGACCAATCATAACGGCATCGCAATTAGTTTGTTCGAACATATCTTGAATGTCCTGCGATGTTTGAATATCCCCATTTCCAATAATAGGTACAGATAAATTATCTTTGAGGTACTTTATTTGAGACCAGTCTGCGGAACCTTTTCGCCCCTCAGTAGAAAGCCTTGGGTGGAGACAGAGCCAACTTGCCCCGGCCTCAACTAGAGATTGTGTGAACTCTAAAAGATAGCTTAAATCTTTTTGATGACCTGCTCTAAGCTTAACCGATACAGGGAGCCTAGAGCTTCTCTTTGCCATTCTAACAACTGATGCCGCGTATTCTGTGTCACCCATTAAAGACACTCCGTAGTTGTGTCTCAGAGCTTTTTTAACTGAGCAACCCATATTGATATCAATTGCCTTTGCGCCCCATTGTTCAAGCTTAATTATCGTATTTCGTATATGTGTCTCTTGGTTTCCTAGAATCTGTGGACATAGGTTTGTATCGCCATTCCACTTTATGGTTTGTGGGAGCTCTTCAAGTTTTTGGTCAGGTATTTTTCTAGAGCTTAACATCTCTGTGGGCCAAATTGTTTTAGCATCAGGAGGTAAGAACTTTGAAAGAGACTTCCTCATTGCTGCGTGAGTGAGACCAACCATTGGCGCAAGAAGTATGGGAAAGTTGACTAAAGAATCTAGGGTATCTGGTTTGTGATTATTTTCCATTATTTAGGGCCATAAGATATATGTCAATTAAAGATGTTTATCTGATATAATTTTATTGAGTAAGATTATAGAGTCTTAAATATTTTATGCTGGAGTGTTCATGATTTTTAACCGCCCTTTTAGAATTGTCATCATTGATGACGATGAGTGTATTCTAAATCTTACATGGAAATACTTATCACAATTTCCTGACGATGAAATAACTTTCAGTGCATTTTCACATCCAGAGGAAGCTCTGGCGTTTATTCAAAAACATCAGGTTCACATTGTTATAACTGACCTTCAACTTGAAGATAAGAATGGAGCAGATGTTATTTCAAAATGCTTAGAGATGCAAAAAGGTATCCAGGTAATTGCTCTCTCTGCTGATAAGAGACTAATGACTGCAATAGATTGTTTTAATCGTGGGGCAAAGTACTACCTCGATAAGCCAATTGATAAAACTGCATTTAGGGCCACTGTAAGAAGCTGTATTGATTTCTTGGACCTTTGGCATGACCTTTTAAAACATAAAATTCATACTCATTCTTCAGATGAAGAAGAGGAACAAGAGCAAGC
>JAGSHJ010000317.1 GCA_023954595.1 Bacteriovoracaceae bacterium
CTTTTCAAAGTTCTCTCCTAGAGTCCTAGGAAAACTTTCAATACAATCTGATACCTTGTCTGAAAAGAACTCGTCTAAATGACCCTCTACCAATTTGAGGTTATTCTCCCAACTTTTCTGTGACTTCTCTTCTATGATGGTCTTCGTCTCTGGAAGCTCTATGAAACTTGAACAGATTTTTCTTCCAGGACCTTTGTCTAATGTTCTTTGCGAGTGATAAAGTACCCTTTTAGGATAAGACTTCTGGACGTCCTTAAGACAGGCACTGTTTACTTGCTCATAGCTATATACGTCTGTGAGTAACGTTTTTGATTCTTTAAGATCTTTTTGAATCTTTCTTTTCTTGTCTTTAAAGTATGAGGCGAGTCTGTGCTTTTCAAGCTTTAGCTCTTCTTCCAAAATGTTATTGAGTGCCTGCTTCATTTTACTTTTCATAAACGTCAGTGCGAAGATTTTCTCCGCGGGATTAAGTTTAAAGCTTACTCGTTTATCCTCTACCTGGTGAAAGCTTCCTTGATCAACAATCTTTGAGAGCTTTTCTTGGGCCTTCTCACTGATACAGTTTAGAAGAGATGCCTGAACGTATTTGGAGCCTCCTGCAAAAAATAGGGACATATCAAGGCGTTCTGGACTTGAACGTCTCCTACAGTTGTTCCAAAGCTCTTGGGCCGCAAAATTTATTTGGGAGTTAAATGGTGCAAGAAATCTTTTTGCAAGTATCTGTGTGTTCTTT
Source organism: Bacteriovoracaceae bacterium (assembly GCA_023954595.1). Taxonomy (GTDB): domain Bacteria; phylum Bdellovibrionota; class Bacteriovoracia; order Bacteriovoracales; family Bacteriovoracaceae; genus UBA845. Next base: position 734 of record JAGSHJ010000317.1, read on the forward strand.
TCTACTTGGGAGTAGGGAAATAAAGAAGCAATATCCTTTTTAATTACCTCTTTGTAGTGAGTTGATAGCTGGTTATGTTTTTTAAGGGTTTTATTTATACCCATCAAAAGGTTTTGTTCATAGCATTGACTTGGATTGGATTTATTAAAGCAGTTTATAAATAAACTTCCTGGGTCTACTTCAGATAAAAAGCTTTCCTTGGCCACAAGTCCCGTGACGACTTCATCTCCATGAGATTTCAGCTCAAGCTTTCTTTTTAGGACTTGTTCCGTTAAAAACTTATCAACGTTTGTTTGATATCTCTTGGAGACGTGTCCAAAGGTGTCTTGGTTATTAAAAAAGCCACAGCCCTCAGTTTCTTGTTGTTTAAGCTGTAGTACGGAGTCCTGAATAAAATTTGGAACCTTACTCTCTACACAAGTAAATAGAGGGTTTTCTAAAGAACTCGCGAGTTCTCTTTTATTACTTGGATTGTAATGTTCATCTAGACAGTCCTTCCAAATAGTTGATTCTTTTTTTCTCCAGCTTGAGAGCGTATTTGAGAGATAACTCTCGTATAGCCCATTGGCGTCATAGCTCTGTCCATGAAAAAACTCATTTTTAATTAAATTTCGAAGCTCAATTGGAGTCTTTGCTTGTACCAAATTAGGTCTAAATCTGTAGGCCGCCAGTAAGCTTGAAAACTGCTTACTTGGATTGAGACTGCTGTTCTTATCTAGAAAGTGTTTTTCATCTAATGTACTAGTCCATACTTGTTTGAATTCATCACTTGAGAAGTCCCATACCTGCTCTTTTTCCCACTGGGAACTATTTAGCCACTGCTTACTATGTGAGAACAACTTCCCATTTTTTTGAGCATGGTATTGATCAATGTATTGGGCTATGTGCTCAGACACCTTAAGTGAGAATTGAGTCTGATCTTCAGGCAAGCACTTAGAACCCATTAAGATCTGTCCTGATACCATTGCTTTGGAACAAGTGCTTTCGTCCTCTTGTTCTATAGCAAGTTTATTAGGAATTTTATGAATTGATCTAAAAAGGGGATTATGAACAAATCTAGAGGGCAGTGCTCGTGCTAGATTGTGAAACTTCTTCAGTTCATCAAGGTTAAATAGATATTCTGAGAGTTTAATTGTCTGTTTTTGATATTTACCCGGATACTTTGAAAGCTGGCCTGGGACCATGTTCGATAAGTTGAGCATCGAGCCTGTTTTTAAATACCAGTAATAAACTAGCTTTCCTGATAGCTCTGTTTTGTCCTTATAGATACTATTAAAAACACAGACGACATCTGTACATTGCCTATAGTTTTGGCTGTGATTTTTATTACCTATAAGAGATCCGTGATCTGCTAGTAGTTGCGCTTGAATTGTGGGTAAGCTTGCTAGATCAATTCCATACCAATTGCCCTGCACCTCATGACCACTATCGTATAGGGCCTCTAGTTGAGTAATCTCTTTATCAATGCTTTTAGCACTGAGCTTTGCCTCTTCACAGGCCTGTTCAGAGCTTGCAAGGGTACGAGTCGCTTTATTTTCATGATGAGCACTCCACTGAGCAAAGGTAGAAGTTCCCACAAAGCCTTTGGAGTCTGATTTATATTTATAACCAACACCCGCAAGCGAGAAGGTGAGTACCAATAAAAAAACAAACGCCACAGAGGCGCTTGAGTGGTGTCTCATCCACAGCTTAAAATGTACTCTTACTCGTTTTTTAAAGCGTTTCATATTCTGTCACCGTTACGACTTGATCGTTTCTTTGGTTATAGAGGATATTTAACCCGGCAGAGGGGATATTCATTCTTAGAAGTCCCTCTCCTGGAGATTGTAGTTGTGTGAGCTTACTCTCTACGCCTTGATACTTTTGACGCCAAAATTGAAGATCTTTCTCGTGCGTAGCAGGCCCTCGGTGAATGGCCTTAACCACCTTATCCTTCACTTGCAGGGAGACATCATCCCATTTATAGATCAGACCCATCTCCTCATTAATGGAGGACTTTTTAACTGAAATTGGTTCATTTAAGATCTTCAGTGCCTGATCTACGGTTGTTTTTCCAGGGGTAATACTAGAAACCTTGTACTGCCTAGAACAAGCCGCTATAGTGAGCAAAAGTGGAATAAAAAGTAAGTTTAGGCCTAGAGTTTTCATAAGAATTTTTTCGGAAACTTGAATGAAAAACTTTACTAAAATAATCCACTATCAGAGTTAACTGTTTGTAATTATAGATATATGAAAAAACTCTTCATTTCATTCATCGTGTTTTGTTTATTCCTGACTGCAGGTTTTGCAGGCCTGATTACCTACATTGTGAAATCTAATTCAATCGACAAACTCCACTCCTTTTATCCTTATTATAATGAAACTAAGAAAACGTATCTATTGAGCTCCATGAAACCTCCCGAGTGGACTTCTGTTCATGATGTTGCAAACTATGCCCGATGGGCAATTGTCGTGAGTGAAGATTGGGCCTTTTATGAGCATCATGGAGTTGATTTTAATCAGCTCAAAATTGCGATTAAAGAGAGTCTTCAGGCGGCCCACTTTACTAGGGGAGCATCGACTATTACCCAACAGGTAATTAAAAATACTGTTCTAAGTGATGAGCGAACTTTGTGGAGAAAATTTCAAGAAGTTGTCTTGGCGATATACTTGGAAAAAACAATGAGTAAGGACAAGATTTTAGAAATCTATCTAAATATTATAGAGCTAGGGGATGGAATCTATGGCATTAATGAGGCCTCTTTCTTCTACTTCAATAAACATCCAAGACGACTAAATGCCAGAGAGGGTGCTTTTTTAGCAATGCTGCTTCCAAGTCCTGTGAAGTACTCCGTGTCTTTTTATAAAAAAGAATTAACTGATTTTGCAAAACAGAGAATTGAAGACATCCTCGTTAAGCTTCGCCAAGCGGATGTGTACACTGAACGCGAGAGAGTAATCGAGCGTGAAAAAAAGTTTTTTTGGGAAGAAGACTTTTACAAGCAAGAAGAAGCAATGCCGTCGCAAGGTTACGACGACTATCTTGAAGACTCATTTATCTAAAATTCTAAATGCCTCATACATTCATATACTGCAGCAGTAGCGGTATTAGAAAGATTCAGAGAACGTATATGTTCACTTTTCATCGGAAGATAGAACATTCTATCGTGATAATTGTCGTAAATCTCTTTAGGAAGACCTTTGGTTTCCGCACCAAAAATCAAATAACAATCTTCAGTGTAGTTTGCTTTGTAGAAACTCTCTTTTCCGTTATTTTCAAA
>JAGSHJ010000448.1 GCA_023954595.1 Bacteriovoracaceae bacterium
ATTGTGGCTGACCTCTTAACTTTATCAATAAGACTCATTTCTCCAAAGTAAGCGCCTGATCCAAGTTGAGCCATTTTTATTCCGGCTTTTTCAACTTGGACTTTTCCATCAAGAATAATGAACATATCTTCACCGGAGGTACCTTCAGTAATGATAGTTTCCCCAGTTTCGAGATCTTCACTTTTGATTATTTCCAAAGTTTTGTTCATTTCCTTGTAATCAAAATGTTTAAACATCGGGATACCTTTCAGGGCCTGTACTTTCCTTACGACATTGTCGACTTCTGCTTGATTTCCTAGTTCTCCTACTTGGAGAACTACTGCAGTGATATTATCTTTACCGCCTTTTTTATTAGCGTAGTCGATGAAGATTTTAGGGAGACGAGGAATCTCTCTTTCTTTTTTCATAATTTTTGCTAATTCTTCATCAGGTAAGTACTCACATAAACCATCAGAGCATAGTAAAAATCGATCTCCATCAAGAAGTTCCATTTGAAGTATATCAACTTGTACAAACTCTTGTTGTCCAATACATCTCGTAATTATATTTGCATGAGGACTTTTTGAAGCCTGTTCTCTAGTAAGGACTCCTTGTCTTACCATTTCATTAACATAAGAATGATCTTCAGTTACTTGGTGAACTTCACCTTGCCTTACAAGATAGTTTCTACTGTCTCCAACATGAGCGACGAAAGCATGCGAACCAGCTGCAATCATCATAACTAGAGTTGTTCCCATTCCTTTTTTACTTTCGTCATGATTTCCTTCGTACCAAACTTCTCCACAGGCCTTAACTACTGCTTCCTGAACAAGGCTTTTTAATTTTTCAGAATTTTCAGAGTTAGGTTTTTGTTGAAACTCGTGAACTATCATTTGATTTGATACTATATGATTGTTAATGACTTCTGTTGTGATTTTACTGGCGACTTCTCCTGCGGCATGACCACCCATTCCATCACAAACGATGGCCATATTGAGATCTTTATTGATCAACAAACAGTCTTCATTGTGATCTCTTTTTCTACCGACATCGGTTAGGCCAATAATCTCAATTTTCATCTTTTCTCCAGAACAGCAAGTCCTGAATATTATATCAGTTTGAGATGATTTGATTAAGTGTGAAAATAATTAAGACAGCATCTGACAACGATGCTTTGTTATTTACATAGAGACCAGTTTTTATCCATTAGTACAAGTTCACTTTCCGCTCCACCAATGACGCAAACTAATGCCCCTTGGGCCAAACAGAGTGCTACATTTCTAATTCCGCCACCTCCAGCGAAACTATTAGCTGGATTCATAAGTGTTGAAAGACCCATGTACTCACCATTTGAGGTTCTTAAGTGTGTATTCAGAGTACCACTGTCAGGAATACCACCATGGTAAGAAAAGTTCCCAGGTTTAATTCTAGATACTGGAACACTAGTTCTTCTCCAAGACCTCATAGGTTTACTTAGGCGACCACAAGTTGTTTTTAATCCTTGAAAGGCAGGGTTGTTCATTACTTTTCGAGTTCTTGGATCTATGGCCTCTAAATATGGGACAACCTCATCTCCTTGCCCTTTGGCCATATTGCCTAAGGCCTCTCGTCTTTGTGTATTTATTGAACTTTCAAATGTTTTCGGTGCTGACTCTAGGCCTTTTGGAATTTCATTTCCATCTAATCTCGCAATGAGATTGGCATCTTTTTTAGGATCTAAAATAAGAGCAGGGTTTCCGTTTCTATTTTTAAATTGAAAGACTCCATTGCCTACATATTTAACTTTATCTTCTTGAAGAAGAGTTTTAGCTTTTTGAAGAACTAAAGAATTTGTTCCTGTTCCTGTAGTTCTAGCTAAAATAAAAGCTGCCTCAGTATTAGTTATCACACTTGTTGCTGCTAAGTTTGAACCTGTGACATTTGCTTGCATTAATCCTCGAGTTACTTTTTCAAGACCGGCTTCTCTCAGAATTCTAGATTTTGCTGCGATATCGGCTACAGAGTAAGCTCCGTTTGCTCCTCTTGTACCAGTATAATGAGCTCTAAGAACGGCTAATCTTTCTGCCTTATTGAGACTTCTACCTGCAATGTTACTTGCTTCCCAGAGTCTTTCTCTATTTGCTGCAAATACTTTTCTAAGTTGAGATTTTGATGCGGTCCCATTTACAAATTTATTAGTAATACCTTCTCGAATGAGTACTAACTCTTCAGCTTTCTCCATAGCAGAGGGAGTAAACTTTGCAACATCACTAGATTGGCTTGTTGCTCTGAGTGCAATTGAATGTTTATCTGCAGCTCTTCTTCTCTTCCAGTATTCACCGAGTTTATCTTTCATTCTACTAATAAGAGTTTTCTTATCACCCTTGGCTGCAATTGCTTCTCTTAGTGCTGTTCGATATTCTTTTAATGCTTTAAGGGCTCCTTCTTGTTCTCGAATCATGGCCCTTGTTACATCATCTGCGGCACCTATATTGGCCTTAACTGCATTCAGTTGTTTTTCAATAGCTCCAATTTGTCTTGAAGTTTTAAGTGCCTTTAAACCATGTTTTCCTTGGTAGCCAAAAACAAATGCATTTTCCATTAATTCAAAATATTTTTTTACACCTTTACCAACAAATTTAAATGGAGCAGCTGCATATCGTCCGCCAGTGGCAAGAATTTTAAGAAGTTTTGCCTTCGTGGCTGCTGAGAGAGGGACGAGTTTTCCACCCATCTTTATCGCCCACTTGCCGCCAGATTTTACAAGCCCAGC
>JAGSHJ010000178.1 GCA_023954595.1 Bacteriovoracaceae bacterium
AAATGTTTTAATTCCAAGAAACGAGACAGAGATCCTTGTTGAAAGAGCAGTTGATTTAATTGCTAAAAACAAGTAGAGTAGCTTTGCCGACATCGGTACAGGTACCGGCTGCATAGCACTGAGTATTCTTTGTGAAAGTGAATCAAATTTAGATGCTTTCGCAGTTGATATCGATGATAAGGCCTTGGAAGTTTGCTCAATTAATCACTTTAGACATCTTAGTAAAATACCTTCTGGCTCAAAATTTACAATGCTCAAGGGAGATCGGTGTACACCACTTAAGACAAAAGTGGATTTTATCGTAACAAATCCTCCTTATATAGACTTTGAAACAGGTCGAGAGGGTGTCCACTTTCAAACAGACAGGAGGGAACCTGCTATTGCCTTGTATCTTGGCAGTGAGGAATATGATAGTTGGTTCTCTAAGCTATTTGAAGACTCATGGAATTTGATCAACTCTGGGGGAGCCTTTTTAATGGAAGGTCATGAGGATAAATTAGAAATACAAAAAACTATGGCCTTGAAAAAATTTGACCGAGCACAAATCATTAAAGATTATACTGGTGCCGACAGATTTCTACTTGCATATAAAGACTAAGTTAAAAATATATTAAGGAAGATTAAAATGGATTTTTTAAAAATAAATGGGCCTAGCTCACTAGAGGGAAGTGTGAAAGTTTCTAGTTCAAAGAACGCTTCACTTCCAATTCTTGCAGCAACCTTGCTCTATCCTGGTAAATGTAAATTTACGAACCTGCCAGAACTAAGTGACATTAACTTTTTCATCCAAATCTTAGAGAGCTTGGGTGCAAAATGTACAAAAGAAGAAGTGGATGCCGCTAGCATTGATTGTTTTCAAGCAGACTATGATCTTGTTAGAAAAATGCGTGCGTCCGTCTTAGTTCTAGGACCGCTTCTATCCAGATTTAAGCAGGCACGTGTATCACTACCTGGTGGCTGTGCAATTGGATCTCGTCCAGTTGATATTCATCTAAGCGGAATGGAGAAGCTTGGAGCAAAAATTAAAATCGAAAGCGGCTACATCGAAGCAAGCTGTGATCAACTTGTTGGTAATAAGATTGTTCTACCTTTCCCATCTGTTGGTGCTACAGAAAACTTAATGATGGCGGCTGCATATGCTGTTGGTGAGACTATTATAGACAACGCTGCCAGAGAGCCTGAGATTGAAGATCTGGCCAACTTTATGAACAAGATGGGCTTTAATGTAGAGGGAGCAGGCAGCTCCACAATCAAGATTACAGGAAAGGTCCTAGGTGAAATTAAAAATGAACCTATTACACATGAAATCATAGGGGATCGAATTGAAGCAGCGACTTATATTATTGCAGCTCTTGTTACTGAGTCTGAAGTAAGAGTTGAAGGCTTTAAGTCCGCTCACCTTGATATTGTGTTAGACACTCTCATTGGAATGGGTGCAAAGCTTGAAATTGAAGAGAATTCAGTAGTAGTACATCCAAGTGGAAGGCTTAAAGGGGCACGTGTTGAAACTGCGCCTTATCCTGGATTTCCAACTGATGCACAGGCCCAGTTGATGGCCTTGATGGGGATTTGTGATGGTGACTCTCAAATCTGTGAACATATCTTTGAAAACCGTTTCATGCACGTTCCTGAGCTTGCAAGGATGGGCTACGATATAAAAGTTGATGGGCGCAATGCTTATATTAAAGGTCAGTCCAAGCTCAAAGGGGCTCCTGTTATGTGTACTGACTTGAGGGCTAGTGCTGCTTTGGTACTTGCGGCACTTAAGGCCGAGGGCGAGTCACAGATCAACAGGATCTATCACTTGGACAGAGGTTACGCGAATCTAGCTGATAAACTGAAAAGACTAAATGCAAATATAGATAGGATGAAGTCATGAGTGATTGTTTATTTTGTAAAATTGTAAAAGGGGAGATCCCTTCACAAAAAGTTTATGAAGATGAAACTGTATTGGCCTTTAAAGATATAAAGCCTTCTGCAAAAGAGCATTATTTATTCATTTCTAAAACTCATACTAAAAACGTTAATGAGATGTCTAAGAACGAGCCACAATCTATTGTGGAAGTTCATAATGCAATTAGAGAGTTCACTCAGAAAGAGGGACTTGAAGAAACTGGATTTCGTGTTGTTACCAACGTTAACAAACATTCAGGACAAATTGTCTTTCACACCCACTTTCATGTCCTAGGTGGAGAGCAACTTCGAGGCTTTGGGGCCTAAATATCAATATATGAAACACCGTGTTTCAAAACGCCCCTTGGAACGGCCGTTCCAGAAACAAGGTGTTTCGGCCATAATGAAAAATATTCACCCCTTCTGCTGCTGCAATTGAGGTAGTTGGCAATCTGTCCTATTACGTTCTTAAACATAAATGAGTTGCAAACAATTGTTTGCGCTTATCGTCGGATCACCCCACCGATGAAAATGGAGAAAGAACGATGAATATTTACACTTACACGCAACCTGAAATTTATCTTAAAGAAATGCTTGCGGAAAAAAAGCGCAAGAATCCCCAATTCTCGCTTAGAGCATGGGCCAGATTACTTGGAATGAAAACACATACTCCACTTCAACTTATGCTTGCAAGTAAGAGACCTATTCCTAAGAAGTACATTCCGTTATTTGGTAAGTCATTGAACCTTTCTGATGAAGAAGTAATTTATTTGGAAGTTATGATTGATCACCAAAGAGCACGTAGTGAAGCAGATAAGAAGAAGTGCTTTGAGCGCATGCAATCTGTAAGAAGTTTAAAATTGACTGAAACTCAAGAAGTAGAGACTACTGAAGAAAAAAGTAGCGTTCCAAATCTTGTTTTAATCAGCAATGAAGAGCACACAACAAACGCTTATAATTAAATAAAACAAGGGTTCTCAAAAGACCCTTGCTCTCTCTCCCTCTCTCTCTCGCAAACTCTTTCCGTCTCAGTCCTACCTCAGACTGAGACGGAGTTTTCTTCCTTACTGTTCTTGAAGACCTGTAAAGATGGCAATTAAAATTGATTTTTGTAACTGATTGAAGGTTTTAAGGCGTGCCATTATTAGAATTGGGCTTAGACCTATTTGAACAGTTGCTACCATTCTACCTAATTTGGAATCAAATTCAGTGATATTGAAAAACTCACTAAATTCATTTTGGTAATCTTTCATGATCTTTTCTTCCTTTTCTTGACCCTCAAAAATCTGGGGAGATTTTTGGCCATGAACAAAAGAGAAAGACAGGCTTGGCTTGTCATTTTTTTCAGACTTAGGCTCTCTTACGTCATGAAAGATTGCTGTAAGTTCAGTTGTGCCAAGGTTCGTTTTAAGTAAAAACCACAATTCTTCAAAGAAGGCATTGCGATCTGTCTTCCATAAATCACGAAGGTAGGTGATTGTTGGATAAATTTGTTCTACTGTCTTGATGTTATTATTAAGTAACCAGCGAGCACTAATTTTTCCGTAGATATCCGCCAGTTCTTCATAGCTCAAAGAGTCAAAAGATTCTAAATCAATACCAAGAGAGTCGGCACTTATGACCGGATAAAACTTCTCCTCGTCTGAGAAAGTTTTTTGAAGTCCCTCTGGAGGATTTTGTCCTAAAAATAATAGAAGGTTCAGGTTCGTCTCTTTTATCTCAACTGTGTCCATTACACGTGACTTAAAGCTAGAGGAGTCGACATTTAACTCTTTTAACAAAAATTGGCTCTCGGACTTGACCAGTCCTATGTTGATTTGCATTACGTAATATCCTTATAAAATGGTCGGCTATGATTTTTTAGCATTCTAACAGAGCTTGATTTAAGTTACAATACTGCCATGGGCCTATTAAACTGCATGTTATTTGCACTACTTCTTTCAACTTCAGCCTTCTCCCAGGACGAGAGGTTCTTCAGGAAGATCTTTACTGATGAACTAAGTCTTGGGATTGCCCAGACGCAGCCTCCCAAAATAGAGGTGTCCACCCCTGAGTATTTAGTTGATATTACGCGTGACGGGCAGATGGAGAGAATTATTGCACTTAAAAGAGATGGGCTTGATTACATCCAAATCAAAGATCATTTTGGAAGAATAAAGTTCGATAGAAAACTGGCAGCCAAGGGCGTTGACTCCAAGCTCTATAAGATTCAGCTAAAAACAATCTCTGCTAAGGTAGATGTTTTACTACTTCACTATTATGAGGGAGCAGTAGGGGACATTCCATTTGATGCAACTGCAAGAGTGTACTTTTTAGCGATTGAGAATAGAAATCTGGATAAGCTCTACCTAAAGAAAGGTCCCGCATTTTTTATGGAAAAAGCAAGGCCAGGAAACCAGTACTCAAGAAGAAAGTATAGTGTGAATGTTATTGATTATAATAAAGACGGACACAATGAAGTGTCCGTTACCTATAATGGAATCCATAGAATCTTCTTTTATAAAACAAAAGGTCTATGGACTAAAATGTAGTTTTAAGAGGCCTTCTTAAAGCTGTCTTGATCGTCTTTATCTTCTTTCTTATAGTCTGATAGGCTGGCAACATTATTTACTGGGGTTTCTGCTGCTGTTTTGGCCACGTTGTTAGCACTTCGTGTAATTCCAAACCACATAGCAAATGGAAGCATTATAAAGCTAAACAGGACAATCGTTGGAACCCATTCTGACCAAAAGTTTGTGTTAGTTCCCATGGCCTGAACTGTATTGCCAAATTCAAATACAAATTCTGTCCCTTGAGGTGTTCTAGCGTAACTTTCCGTTTCAACTCCAACAAAATCTTCTACTGCCGGCTTTCTCGCAAATGCTGAAGGCAATGCTAATAGAGTAAGTAAGGTAAACACAACAAATCTCTGTAATTTCATAAACAGCTCTCCTTGTATTTGTTATCGGCACAATTGTGGATTTTCTTAACAAAACGCTCAGGGAGGAAAAAAAGACCTAAACAATTGGACTAAAGTTATTTGTTTTTACTGCCGATATGCTCATTAAGTTGAACCTGCTTAAAGGCCGTAACGATGAAAGAATTTAGTGCTATTGTATTTTTAATGTGTGTTTTCACCTTTGTAGTAGGTGAGACAGGACTATGGGAAGACTTCCATAAAACTGCTGAGAGAACTCATCAATATGAGTACAAAGCTTTAAGTTATTCTAAAGAGATTAGAATGCTTAAAAAGCAAAATGAGGCGTTGAAGTCCGAAGTAGCAAAGCTCAAGTCTGAAAAAGAACATCTTAAAATGTCGATGTCTAATAAGAAGAGAAGCATTGCAAGTATTCCACAAAAGAGCGCGAACGACCTTGTTAATTTCGATCTTTATAAGTGGAGCCCTGAAAAGCTTCTAGGTGTAGGTGCAAAAGCACTGCACTTCAAGAAATACGACAAGTCGGCTCAATTCTACAATACATTACTTAAAGAATATCCAGATCACGCTGCAATCAACGACAAAGTGTTGTTTGAGGCAGGTATCGCTGCTTACGAATCAAAACAACATTTTGATTGGGCAGTTGCACACTTTTCTTCTCTTGTTAGAAAGTACCCAAAATCAAAACTATATCGTGGGGCCAAGCTATGGCTTGGGCTTGCTCACTTTCACAAAGGTAACCACGAGAAATTCGTGGCAACGGTGGAAGAGTTTAGATCTAAATACAGAAACACCAGAGAGTGGAAGGTGTTGAGCAATTATTACGAAGATATCGCTTTTAGATACAAGAAGTAGGTTAGTATGCGTCTCATTGTTTTATGTACATTATTATTCTCAGTTCAAATCCACGCGAAAATTGTAGCGAGGGTTTTAGACGTTAAAGGCAATGCGTTTGTTTTTAACTCTAATGGCCAATCTCAACAGCTTCAATTTGGCTCAAAAATCTATGATCTCTCAGAGGTTATGGTGGATGACTCATCTTATGTAAGTGTGCTTGATTCTTCGGATCATGTTCATCACCTCGCTGGAGGAACTTACGCCAAGTTTTTCAATAACCTTTTAGAAGTAAAAAATGGTTATGTTTGGACTAGGGCAAAGGGTAAAAAACACGCAATTATTAATACTATAAATTCTGTCGTTAGATACCATTCCGGGCAATTCATTACTTCTGTTAATAACTCAGAACTAAAGACACAAGTGTTGTCTATTACGGCATCTCCAAAGCTATCAAGCTCTCTAGAGCCGAACTTGGCGATAGCTATACCAGCTGGCCACTTTTCATTCATAGATCAAGCTTATGAAAGAGGACTTCCACGTACTCCAACTAGAGTAGGTTTAAATTCTTATAAGAACATTAAAAGCGTTTTTACTGATGTGAAGAGTTTGAAGAATACAAAATTTGAAAAAACTCTTTTTGCGGTAACATCCAAGTCAAGAGGCATTGCCT
>JAGSHJ010000224.1 GCA_023954595.1 Bacteriovoracaceae bacterium
CCAAGTCAGTAATCATAAAGAGTTCAGCTTCATTCTTGGGACAACTCTTTAGAGTCTCCCATGCCTGCTTTCTCTGAGAGTCTTCACTCACCTTTACGGTGCCCTTAATAGGCATTGAATAAATTGTAGGCCTAGGTTCAGACTTAAATTGAAACAAGCATTCAGGAGAATTAGAAAAAAGCATTTTATTTGGCTCTGCCAAGTAAGTGCAATGTGCGAAGGCAGAAGGCTTGCCTGCTTCACTCCACGCCTTATTTATGAACGACTCAGGAGATGTAGTTTCTTTGAACTGAAAATAAAATGGAGATGTTAGATTGAACTGATAACACTCTCCATCTAAGAGCTTATCCCGACCCTCGCTAAATTTCTTCGAGTAATCCTTAAATGAAGGATACTGCAAAACTTCGAGGCCTTCAAAGTTGGTCGCTCTTCCATGTATATTTTCGAAAGTGGATTCTTCATACTCAAGCTCTATGGCCAAAGGAATGTTTTCCTTAGCAAGCTCTTGCAAGTTTTCAATGATGTAACCAAGCTCATAAAAGAGATGATAAACCTTCGCCTTGTCATAGTCAGAGCAAAGCTGTTGCTCCTCTAAACAATTCAAGAACTGGTCTATGAGAATTTCTTCTCTAACACCCGTTAATAGATTTATCCTGAAGCTTTTATAATAAATGTAAGCAGTACTCGGGGCGCTGAACTTGATAAAGCGCCCCTGATTTGGAAGATAAAAGAGACTATAGGTTTCGCTAATTGCCTTTGTCATTTGGGTTAAACTGCAGTTCTGCAAACTTAGTCTGCGCCGCAATCCATGCAGTTTTAACAGTTCCCGGTTCACCGGCCCTGTTCTTTGCGACAATTATTTCTGCAACACCTTTCTCAGGAGTGTTCTCGTCATAGTAATCTTCTCTATGGATCAGCATAACAACATCGGCATCCTGCTCAATAGAACCTGATTCCCTTAGATCTTGTAGCTGAGGACGTCTATCAGTTCTTGAAGTTGCAGAACGGTTCAACTGCGATAGTGCCATGATTGGACATCCAAGTTCCTTTGCAAGCTCCTTGATCCCCCTGGAGATCTCGGCAATTTCCTGCTCTCTAGAACTCTTTTTAACGTGTGGTTGCATAAGCTGAAGGTAGTCAATAACGATCATGCCCATACCCTGATCAGCTTTAATCTTACGACACTGTGACTTCATATCCAGCAGTGTCGTGGCAGAGTTGTCGTTAATGTAAATTGGCAACTTTGAAATATTTTGAACGGCATGGCCTAAATTTCTAAGGTCCATTTCGTTATAGTCATTAGTTCTAATTTTTCTGGAATCAATTGCAGCCTCAGAACTCAAGATCCTTCCACTAAGTTCGGGGGCTAACATCTCGTATGAGTAAAGCATTACAGGTAGATTGTGGGCCTTACATGCGTTAATAGCAATGTTTAGTGCAAGTGCTGTCTTACCCATACCAGGTCTTGCTGCAACAATGATCATCTGACCAGGCTGCATACCTAGAAGTCTTGTATCTAGAGAAGTAAACCCTGTTGTCAGGCCTAGGATCTCGCCCTCTTCTCTCTTACCTTTTTCAAGTTGGCGAAGGTTTTCTTTCAACGCCTCTTTCAAGGTAATAACTGTGTTCTTTTTAGATTGTGCTGCTAAGTTGAAAAAACTTGATTCTACTTCATCAATAAATTCTTCAACGTCTCCAACGAAGTTTACACCTTGATCAGTGATCTTCATTGAGGTTCTAACAATGTCTCTTAAAATAGACTTGTTTTTAATGATCTTAGCGTAGTGATAGATATTGGCAGAGGATGCCGTATCTTCAATTAAATCGACCATGGCACTTTGTCCACCAATGGCCTCAAGCTTGCCCATGTCGGTCAGCTTTGAACAAATACTTACTAAATCAAAAGGCTTGTTGTCGATGGAAAGCTCTTTAATGCCCTTAAAGATTATTCCGTACTGAGGATGGTAGAAATCAGTATCCACAAGACCAACATCTGTGACCTCGTCAAAAGATCTGTTGTCCACCAAAAGACACCCCAAGAAGGCCCTCTCGGCCATTAAATCATGTGGTAATTCTCTTCCTTCTCTCGACATGCTTTTCCTTTTAGGTTCTTAAAACACAAAAGGGGGACCTCATAGAAGTCCCCCTTAGGTTGTTTTTGTTTAGGTTACGCTTCAGTTTCTTCAGCAGTCCCTTCGGATTCAGCGCCTTCAGCTTTAGCTTCTTCGCCTTCTTTTGCGCCTTTTCTACCAGCTTTTTTGGCAGCGGCTTCTTGCTTTCTTTTCTCTTCAGCAACTTGCGCAGGATCCATTTCAACTTTTACATTGAATGTAGCGTCAATACCGTGGAAAAGGTTCGCTTTAACTTCGAATTCACCCAAAGTTTTAATTGGAGTATCAACGTTGATCAATCTTCTTTCAATTGAAACGCCTTGTTTTTCCAATTCTTTAGAAAGTTCAGAACTTGTTACAGTTCCAAATAGTCTACCGTTGCCACCAACTTTCTTAGTAACAGTGATAGTTTTTCCGTCAAGTTGCTTACCAAGATCTTGAGCGGCTTTCTTTTCTTCTTCAACTTTTTTAGACAACATTTTTTGGTAGTCTTCCATTTGCTTCTGATTGCCTTCGTCAGCCAATAGAGCAAGCTTATTTGGAATTAGATAGTTTCTGGCATACCCTTGAGAAACGTTAACCACTTCTCCTACGTTGCCTAGAGCTTTCACTCTGTCAGTAAGTATAACTTTCATTTTATTCTCCTTGATCTTTTCTTTTCATAAATTTTCTGAAGTTGACAAACATGTCGAATAAACCAAACAGGGCCAACACCTGAGCGGCCATCAAAACAGTAAGTATAATTAAAATCGTTCTAAGAAATCCGCCAATCCTCAGATAATTTAGGAAGGATAGATACAGACCAAAACCTTGGAAGAAATAAAATACTCCCAAAACTTTAAGCGCTGTCATCCCTACTGCCGCTGCACTAGGATTAATCTCATCACCAAATACGGCCAATGCCAAAGCTACTATCACCGCCCAAATCAAATGATCAGGGTTTTTAAATAGCAACAAGTCATAGTCTGTATATGGAAGTCGAGCCCCAAGCATTGTTCTTTTGCTTTTCAACAAAAGAAATAGGTTTGCCCAAATAATTAAGAATGCACCCATGAACACATAGCCAGGAGCTTCTTCAATAATCATAGTAGCTAGAACCTCTGGTTTCTCCAATAATGCAAGCACCTGAAATGCTTCATCATTTGATTCACCCATACGGCCTTTTAAACTTTCTTCAAATTGTCCTTTCTTATCCTGAATCTCTTTTACTAGAAACTCTTTAGCACCCATATCCACCGAATTTAATGCGGAAAAAGTAAAGCCTGCCATTAGAGCAACAATTGTTCCCCCTCCGATGACAATACCTTTAATAGGACTAACGTTTCTAAGCACTAGTTCTGAACAGATTAACGTCACAACAATACTTGCAGTATAAGTTGCGAACATAGTCGGATCGTTCAAGATAAAAAATGAAATCACAAAGCTTGCAATCCAAGCAATAAACGCGGCCGTGTAGCCCTTAACTCTTCCGTACAACACCGTTGCCAGTGCCACTGGGAAAGAAGTAAAAAATGACATCACAAAGCTTAGACACAAAAGAAGAGAGGCCAGCGTTAATGCCGCCAGGCGCTTATAGCTCTCTGCTTGTGGTTGTGCTTCTCGCCTTAGAACCATGGAAATTATCTAATTGTTTGGTTAGACATGAAGCTAATAAGACCCATGCATCTACCACGCTTAATAGCAGTAGTAGCCATTCTTTGGTACTTAGGTCTTAGACCAGTAACACGAGCTGGAGAAATCTTTCCAAATTCGTTTACAAGCCAAGCGTAAGAAGAAGGATCTTTCCAATCTGGTGCTGTTTTCTTAGCAGAGAAGTAACAAGATTTTCTCTTTTGGAACATCTTCTTTTCTTTTTCAGCATCTCTACCAGCTTCGTCTCTACTTCCGTGGTTAGGGTTGCTGTAACCTTTAACAATGTTTTCTTGATCTTGATCTTCGCCAAGTCTTACGAAGATAAACTTTTCAACTTCTTCGTTGATGTTAAAACGTCTCTCAATCTCTTTGTTAGTTTGAGCATCAGTCTTGTACATAACGTAAAAGTAGTTACCTTTAGTGTTACCTTTTGAAGTTGGTTGAGCGTAAGTTTTTACACCCCAATGGTCTTCTAGTAGAATTTCGCCTTTAGCTTCTTCTACTACTTCTTTAACGATCGCCGCTACTTTTTGAACGGCTTCTTCATTTGCTTCTGGACGAAGCGCGTAGGCTGTCTCATAAATCATACAATTCCTCCTGGGTTTATATTTAAGCCCAAAGCGCGTAACTTTGAGCGAGTATATTGTTTTAAATGTCTGGGTAATCTAGCGCAACGTGGGGTAAAAGGAAAGGGATAAAGAATGCTTACACAGTGCTCCAAAAGCAGTATTTCCGGCATTTTGTCGCTATTTGGAGAGATCTATATGGATTTATACTCTTTCTTATCTAAGTTGTTTCAATTACAATCACCCACTAATGAAAACACTAATCAGCTTCACATTGCTTCACGGTATACGGGTATTTGCCAAAACATTCTTCAAATTTGAAACCAAATGGTTAGGTAATGAGAAAGAATCATGGGATGACATTCGCTATATTGTCCTTCTAAACCATACTTCTTTATTTGAACCTATCTATCTGGGTGCAGCTCCATTTAGTTTTGTTAATAAGCTCTCAAAAAAGATGGTGGCTCCAGGTGCCGACAAGACTCTGAACCGCCCTATCGTCGGTAAATTTTGGAAAAGCTTAGGTCCTGGAATGATCTCTATTTCGAGAAAAAGAGACAGTACATGGAAAGCTTTCATGCAAGCGATTAAGAATAAATCCATTATTATCATTGCAGCAGAAGGCAGAATGAAAAGGGCCAATGGCCTAGACGCTAATGGCAGACCTATGACTGTGAGAAGTGGTGTTGCAGATATTTTAGAGCAGCTTGAAGAAGGTAAAATGCTTATCGCTTACAGCGGTGGCCTTCACCATATTCAGGTACCAGGACAAAGGCTGCCTCGATTATTCAAAACAGTTAGAATGAACTTTGAGCTTTTAAATATATCTGAATATAAAGCAAGCTTCCCAGAAGAAGGCATCAAGTGGAAACGTGCTGTTGTGGATGATATGCAAAACCGCTTGGAGACCCGTTGCCCTGA
>JAGSHJ010000506.1 GCA_023954595.1 Bacteriovoracaceae bacterium
CCATGCTCCGACTTGAATGCAACATCTTCTAAGTGGTAATCTCCAAAGAAGGTTTGGATATCTACATCTGAAAAATTAAAATTAAGCTCAGCTTCAATAAATCTATCTTTAATGTCCTTTGAAATTTTGGAAGGCAAATAAAGTCTGAATCCCACTAGAACTATAACAAATACTACGGAAACACTTCTTACCCAATTAATTTTGATTGTTTGGTCTTCTAACTTATCGTGAAAAGCGGACTTCAAACTAAAATACTCACGAAGACTTGGGTCTTTTAAAAGAAAATAATTAACTTCTCCACCAAAGAGAATGCTCGCAAATGTAAGCCTCAGCCATAACATTGTAATAATAATCACTCCTAAAGCACCATAGACCTTACTATAAGAGCCAAAGTTGCTTACATAGAAGCTAAACATTAAAGCAAAGGCACTACCAAACCCAGTGGCAACCAAAGCACCTGGTAGGAATTGCTTCCAACTGATCTTAGTCCCATGGGCCGGCAAGTACTTATAAACAAAACATAATCCAAAAACCATATAGAAAGCGATTACCACCCACTGAACGGCCAGAAACAAAAACTCCCATTTTTGAGCGAACTCAACCAGTGAGAAGAGAATTGGAAGTACCGTGAGCATCAAGCCGAGGAAGAGGAAACTGGAGATTAAAAGAAGAGTATAGAGAATCGATTCTCCAAGAGAGAAAAGGAAATGTTTTTCATTTTTTTTGTCAAAAACAATATTTAAACTTTGAGCAAGGGTTCTTGTCACATTATTTGCCAGCCACAGAGAAATTAAAAATGAGAAGGCCGTAGCGATGTTGATTGTATTTAAGTTCGTATTAATTCTCTCGGCCTGTCTCTCGACCATATTATAAACTTCAGGGGGAACAAACTCTTTCACCAATGAGAAATGACCCCAATCTAAATTGAAATTTAAAATTAAATAAATGCCGACAAGAACTGAAATGATAGGGATAAAACTTAAAAAACTGTGAAAAGCAACAGAGCTGGACATTAAGAATATATTGTCGATGTCTGCCTTATTTTGGATGGCCTTCAAGACTCGTTTTAATTTTTCTTTTTTACGAGTCATACCATAATTTTATTTTAAACCTAAACTAACAAGCGAGTTACTCTTTTTAGTAGACCCAAATGAGCGAGATACATCTTTTTCACTCTCCCATAGGCCTGCTAAGGTTGTATCAAGATTTAAGCTGCCTGCTAAGTAGGTAAACAGGTAAAATGTTGCACTTATAAAAATAAAAACAACCATATCCTGTTGACGCAAAAAACTTTTCACATCTAGTCTCCTATATCATCGTCATTAGTAAAACTTTTAAGCTCACGCTGAACGACATCTAAGTTTTGCTCTAGTCTTTCAATATAAAACTCAATATCTTCGAAGGCGATCTCTCTACGCTCCGAATCGGCTAGGTCCAACTCGTCAAAGCGATCGTGAAGATACTCAATTAAGAAGAGTGCTTCTTCAAAATTATCAGAGTGGGTTAAATAGCGAAGTTTATCGTTAGTATCCACAGAGTTGTCTAAAAGCAGTGATTTGTGCCTAAGAAGGTCGAATTTATTTTTCAAGACCTCAACCCTATGCTTGTCCCCGACTCCTTCGACTTGTTCTTGCCTATGATCCAACTTATTCAAATGTTGGAACTTAGCTGAAGTATTAGCAATCGCGAACGCCATCAATCCAAAAAAACCAAGATAAAAAAGCTTAAACATGCACCCACTCCCTTCGTTTATAGAAACCTAAAAAGTCTTTTATCAACCAGGCCTGTCTTTTCCAATGGCGTGTAAAGATAATCAAACATGCCATTATCAAGCTCCCACTTAACTTTCCTTAGATCATCCACAAAGCACAGGGTTGCATCCCAGAAACTTTCATCATAATCAAAAAGACGATCCACAAGTTCACTGTCAAAATCAGCAAAAACTAATAGTTTCTTCTTTCGGTCCTCAAGTTTGGCGTTCTTCCTTAACCTAATTAGCATACATGCCTCTTTGTTAATGCTGATGGTATTCTAGCGAGGCGGCTGCTCTACTGTAAAAACGTAAATATCACTGTATAGAGAAGGTTTTCCCTATGATGAAAG
>JAGSHJ010000143.1 GCA_023954595.1 Bacteriovoracaceae bacterium
GAGCCCAAATGTTCATGATCATCAGGATGTCCCTTAGAGTTTTTTGATTGGGAAGTTTCCCCATACCTGATGTAGGCCATCTCTGTAGTGTGAGAAAAACAGAATGTTCCCAGATCATGCAATAGTGCCGCAAGTCTAAGGTTTTGATGCCATGTCTTTCTTTTATTCTGAACTTTGTCATCGAATAAGTCTTCATCACTAGCAGCTTTTCCAATAGATTGAGCTATCTTGTGGGCATTATGCATAACGCCTATTGAGTGACCAAAGCGTGAATGTTCAGCACCTGGGAAAGTGTAGCAGGAAAATCCAATTTGCTTTATCCAACGAAGACGCTGGTAGAATGGCGTATGTATAATCTCCCACTCAAGAGCGGTGATATGAACAAATCCATATAGAGGATCGAAAATTATTTTTGAGTTTCTTGTTTTTGCTTCCATTCCTTGGAAAAAGGAAAGGTCCCATGAGCTGGCACCCTTCCATCCTTTAATTTATTGTAGTGTTCTTTTTGCTCTTCTCTTAGTTGGAGCGATTTTTTCCAAAACCACTTTCATCAAGTCAAATGCTTCTGAACGAAGGTTGTTATCAGCGATATAGCGGTAGAAGTTTTCAACATCACCACTTGCTTTAAATGTCTTAACCGCCGCGTTATGTTCTTTTTGTTTGGCCGTTAGTTCTTTTTGTTTTGCCATATTTAGCTCCTGTTTGAGTATTCTATTTAAACCTTAGCAATTGCACAATTACTTTTATTCAGACTTGCTTTGAACTAGGCCGTAGCTGTGAAGCTTATTATAAAGCGTCTTAACCGTGATGCCCAATGTTTTTGCTGCACGAGTCTTATTTCCACCCAAGTGCTCCAAAGTTCTGATGATATGAAGCTTTTCAAGTTCGTGCAAAGTCATTTCACTAAAGTCTTCTTGAGGAGCTTCTTCTTCCATAACTTCTACAGCTAGGTTTGGTAAATGATGCTCATCAACATATCTGTCGTCAGCAAGAATATAAGTACGCTCCATAACGTTTCTCAATTCTTGGATGTTACCTGGCCATCTGTAGTTAACTAGTTTTTCAACAGCTTTGCTTGTTAAGATTTTGTAATCTTCTTGAGCTTTACCTTGGTTCATGAAGAACTCAGATAGAACTTTGATATCATCTCTTCTCTCTTTCAAAGAAGGCATGTCGATTTTTACAATGTTTAGTCTATATAGAAGATCTTCTCTAAATCTTCCTTCTTCAACCGCTTGGTCAAGAGGCTGCTTGTTAGTTGAAACAATTCTTACGTTTACTGCAGTTGGAGCGTTTGATCCTACTTTGTAGATTTCACCACTTAGAAGTGATCTCAAAACCTTAGCTTGGATGTTCAAAGACAACTCTTCGATACAATCAAGGATCAAAGTACCACCGTTTGCTCTTTCAAAAATACCTGGACGTTCAGTGCTTCCGAAAAGCTCGATTTCCATTTGTGACTCTTCAATTGCTGAACAATGAAGAACTTCAACTGGGCTCTCGCCTCTGCTGCTTAGAGAGTGAATTCTCTTAGCAAGAAGTTTTTTACCACAACCAGACTCACCGATTAACATTACTGGAAAGTCCTCACCAGCAACTCTTTGAGCGATATTGTTCACTTCCATAATAGCGTTTGAGTGACCAATGATTTCAACTTTATCCATTCCAAGCTTTTTGTTGTTGGACACTGGGCCTCTCAACTTAAGCTCTTCTTCTTTTTGCTCGATTTGACCTTGAAGTTCTCTATTAAGGTGCTTAGCGATAAGGTACATTTTTAAGTTTTTAAGTGGAGACTCTAGGCTGTCTAGGATCTCTCTGATGATTTCAACATCTGCTTCGGAGAATTTACGGTCTTCTTTTTTGCTTTGAACATGAATAGTACCTAGAATCATTCCTTCAACGATGATCGGAGCACAAAGCTCAGACTCAACACATGCATCTCTTTTAGTAGTGGCCAATAAAGGATCTCTTTTAGAGTTTGAGTAGTAAGCTCTCTTGATTCTTGTAACGTATCCTGAAAGACCTTGGCCTTTGTCATAAACAAGACCTGAATCAATTACTTTGCCATTTTCAGCTCTAAGTTGAGTAGACCCGTCTTCAAATGCTTCAAACACCTGAACCTTGTACTCTCCGAACTGCTTTTTAACAAATTCAGAAATTTTGCTAAAAAATACATTCTCGTCAAGGTTAGTTAGTAGAACTGTCGAAAGAGTTGATACTTCATTCTGGTTCAAAGCGTTTTTCATGTTGATCTCCTTTACACTATAAATATGAAATGCATAAAAATGACACAGTGTGTAATACATTCATAGTATAGCAGTGCGTAAACTTTTTACAAGACTAATCTAATCAGGCATGTAAAAAAACATGAAAAATGTTAATGATTTCTAGAAGTTAGACCACCTAGGTGTAAAGGTTTTTCCATAGTTTTCAGTGATCTTCTTAATTATCTCCCCATCACGGTTCATAATGTATATATCTTGTTCGGCCTTCTTACTGCTTATTACCCTCTGTGACGTAAAAACAATGAATTGGCCGTCTGGTGAGAACCAAGGCTCCTCATTTGACCCAAAATCTTTAGTCAATCTGGCCAAATTGTTGCCTGAACTGTCTATTTTATAGATATCAAAACGCTTATCTACCCAAGAAGCGAACACTATCTCCTTTCCATCCGGGGAAAAACGGGGACTTGCGTTGAATCTGCCTACAAAGCTTATTCTTTTGACATCTTTCTCAGCTGAACTAGGGTCCATTGTATAGATCATGGCCTTTCCGCTTCTACCCGACAGAAATGTCATAAGAGATCCGTCTTGATTGATATGTGGGTCTACATCGTCTAAAAAGTGAGTGGTTACCCTCTTCTTCTTACCTGTGGCTAGGTTCATCTTAAAAATATCAGCGTTTTTGAGGTTACTTAGAGTCAGATAGATATCTTCCCCATTAGTGCTAAATATTGCTCCAGAATTGATTCCTTCCGCTTGTGAGACCACACGCTGCTGTCTTGTGGCCAAGTCATATATATAGAGGTTGAGATTCTGTATCTTTCTAGGCTTTCCGTCTTTTGATCGCTTCCAACGACTTTCAATGGAAGTAAATAAAAGCTTTTTATTATCAGGAGAGATTGCTGGAGAAAGAATCAGGGAGTTCTTAAACGTAATTCTTTGTTTTTTATGGCCATCAAAGTCCATAATATAAATTTCTTTTCTCAAATCATTCTTACGACTTGTTCTATCTGATATGAATACGATCTTGGTATTAAAAATGGATTCATTACCCGTCACGGCCTTATAAAGTCTATTAGCAACAGAGTGCCCAAACTTTCTAATATTGTTGATCCAAATCTTTTCATTGATTGATTCAGCTAGGCGCTTGTTTACTACATCATATATTTTGAATTCACCCCAAAGCTCTTTTTCCTTCTCAAAGATTCGGGAAGTAATTAGATACCTTTCGCTTTTGTATTTTTCAAAGCCAGGATCACCTTCATAGTCTGCACGTTTTTCACTAACTTCAAATAAGTGGCGATAGAAGTTGAAATCATCAATCAAAAGCTGGCCCAGCTCCTTGATCTTCTTTTGCTCACCTTCTTTATATTTGGCCTGCTCTTCTACTTTGGAGAAAACAATAGAGTCCTTCTCCTTCTCAGCATCGCCGACTGCAACAATAGTGACACTGTCATCCTGTGCGAATGTATTCATGCTAATTATAAGTAATGCGTGTATTGCCAACTTGAACATACAACTCCCTTTGTATTTTCTGTCGATTTGAATTTAAAGCGGGAACCCCAATATGACATCCCCCGCTGACAGACGTCCCCATAAGGACTTATCAGGTGCGGGCAGAGAGCCCGTCTTGTTTAGTGCACCCAGTGCCCTGCGATCAAATTCCTCGACGCCACTGGATTCATAGATTTCAGTTTTAATTATTCTTCCGTCTTGTGAGACGAATATTCTTATTCTTGCTCTTAAATCTTTATTTAATAGATAAGAAGGTAGTTTCCAATAAGGCCTTACAAAAGCTGGGATTGCAGAGACGTATTCTACATATGCGCCTTGCACAGCTTTAAGCGCGTCTCCAACAAGTGCTTGTCCTTTACTCACCTTATTGCCTTCTAGAGCAAGTGAGTTTAATTCTTTAGCAGATAGAACACTTCCTTTTTTCTTCCTCTTAACCTTGCGCTCTACTTTTCTATTGCTCAGGCTACTAAATAGCGAGGAGAGCTTTACTTTCTTTTCAGTTGTTTTAAATTCAACTTTAGACTTAGATTCAACTTCACCATCTTTAGTGGCGATCTCAACTTTTTGCCCTTGGGCCGTTGAGCTTGGATCTAGTTTTTTCAGTTCTTGCACAGTAAATTTTGGCATTCCTACCACATCAACTCTTACCGCCGACTGAACAATCTCTATGTCTTTATTATTTTTTTTATCAAAGGGGTCCAGGTCAAATACAGTTGTAATTAGATAAAAGAAAACTACGACAGAGAAGTGCACCAATAATGCGACAGTAAAGAACTTACCTAGAGGGTCTTTTCTAAAGCGTGATGAATGGAGAAAAGTTTCCGTCATTTTTTCTTTATCTCAGTAACTAAGGCGATCTTATGTACTCCAGCTTTTTTAAGCTCAGCAATCAGATCAGCAATGTTTCCATATTTAAGCTGGTAGTCTGCTCTAAGATACAAAGTGTCAGTTTGAGACTCTTTGAATCTTTTAACAATCGCTTGGTTTAATTCTTCTCTTAAAAACTTATTTTTGCCTAAGTAAAACTCACCTGCTGCATTTACAGATAAAATCACCTGCTCATTAGATAAGTTTACGTTATTCACCTTACGAGTCTTAGGTAAATCGAGCTTTACCCCACTGAACATCATAGGTGCTGTGACCATAAAGATAACTAACAAAACCAACATAACATCCACCAAAGGAGTTACGTTAATCTCAGATATCGGTCCATTTTTTTTAGGGTTGGTAAATGCCATGATTACTCTCTTGTGCTCAACAAGCTTCTTTCAATTAAATTGATAAACTCTTGTCCAAAACTCTCCATGTCAGAGTTCATCTGATTTAGACGAGAGCTAAAGTAGTTATATCCCCAAACAGCAGGAATCGCAGCAGCAAGACCAACAGCAGTTGCAACCAACGCCTCAGCAATACCAGGAGCAACAGCTTCGATAGTTCCACCACCTGAAGCTAATCCAGTAAAGGAGTCGATGATCCCCCAAACAGTTCCAAATAGACCTATAAAAGGACTAACAGAACCAATACTCGCTAGCATTGGGAGTCTATTCTCTATTCTAGAGTTTGCATCATTCACACCCTGTTTGAGAGCTCTCTCTAATGCATGGATACCTGTTTGACGAACGTAGCTGGCGTACTTGTCTTCCATACCAGCAGTTTTTAGCTTTTCTTTTATTTTTGTCAGTTCGATATAACCACGACTAAACATCAACCCTACAGTTGATTCAGAGTTGTCACTGGCCTTTTCAAAAATATCAGCAAGTGATTGGTTATTGCTAAAATAGTGTGCAAATTCCTCATTTGCTTTTTCGGCCTTTTCAAACATTTTTCTTTTTTGAAGAATGATTGCCCATGACAAGATGGATGCGACGATTAAGGCCAAAAGAACCATTTGGACAATAATCCCCGACTCTAAAAGAATTTGAAAGATGTTCATTTTTTCAGACATATTTGAGCTCCTAAGATAATTACGATTATGTGAAAGCGATGCGTCTTCGTCAAGCGGGACGGTTTGACCGGAAGTAGTAAATAAAGCCAGTCAACCATATAAGAAGTATACCTATAAAGGGTGTTTGTTCTGGAAAAACATAAACGGAATGTGAATCCGCCCAAACCAAATCAACTCCAAATAGCAAACTCATTGGTCCAACTATTAAAAGTGAATATAAGGCCAGATTAGCCAAGTTATTAGAGGCCTTAGATAGCAAAGCGGTCATAGCACCAAAGTGCAAGGCCAAGAAGATAGACTGTTTATCAATATAAGGCATTGCACTTTTTGCAGAAACCAAGAACATGACTGGCAAAAGAGCGCATAATAAAAACTTTTGTCTTCTTCTACTTAATGGATTGTGAGTTAAAAGCGTAAAAATAACGAAAAAGTCGATAAGATAGAAAGCAATTGAGCCAAAGTAAGAGGCCGTAGCAAACTGCACCCCACTCTCGTTAGGTACGGCCTCACCAAACTGATAAATAAGAGCAACATAAAAGACCGCTAAAAATAATATAAGGGCACATGCTCTTCGCTCAGGGAGTAATTCACTTTTTTTGATGAGCCCTAGACTGTCCTTTATAAGGTAGTTATTAAGTCTCAAGGTTTTAAGTACCACAACTGCCGCTGCAAGCTTTGCAAGGACAAGTGTTTCCCAGGCATTTCTTGTAAGCCAACTCTCAATGACACGCATTTCATGATCTAGAAGAAAGTGAAAAAAAGAAATAGTGCTCACTAATGCCAAGTAAGACAAAAGAAATAATAAACAATAGCCACCATAGTAGACTAGAGTTTTTCTTGATGCTGAAGAGAAAAAGAGATTGGACAAGATACTTGTCACAGAACCTTCTTTTTAGGGCTTAACCACTGCAATTGCATCTCAGGAGACGGATATATTTTAATATACTCTTTATACATGAGGTTATTTTTAACTAATTGATCAATCTTTCTAAGAAGCTTTAAATAGTAACTCCAAATCTCTGGTTTAGACTTTAGAATTTTGTCCATCTTCTTTGTGATTTCATATTGCTGTTGAAAGGTGAAACCTTTTTTAAATGCAACTTGTCCATAGGCCTTCAACACGTTCAATAGCCCGGCCTTATCAAATTCAGATTTGGCAAAATTAGAACCGATAAACTTAGTATCCACACCTAAGTTCTTTATAAACATTTGTTCTTTGATGCGAAAGAAGTCTTCTAATAACAAAAGACTAATATCTACTTTCGTTAAATCCAGCGCTCTCATAAAAGGAAGCGATAAAATAAAAATGCTCTCATTCTTGCCGGAAGGAAGACCGAGTCTTGCGATGTTTGGGGAATCTATTACAAGAATCTTAAACTGCTCATTGTAATAACCTAAGTCTTCCAGAAGTTTCTTAAAAGTCTTCTTGATTCCATAATCAGGTCTTGGAGCATCCCAGTTGAGCTCTTGGGCATTCTTTACAAGCCACATGCGACTAGCAAAGCCCCAAAATTCTTCTTCAGGGGGATAGTTATATTTCTCTACTTTAATTTTTTCTTTCTCAACTTTGATTTGTTGAACTATTTTTCTTTTAAGCTTGGCACTTTTTTCAAGTCCATCTTTTTTAAGAACCTTTTGAATATTGGAGTAATCAATAACTTCATCTTGAAGCTCTTCCGAAGTCTTTTGCTCTACAGAGTATGCGGCAAGTATCGGCATCATTAAAAAAGGTAGTATAAAACCAAGTTTCATCTGGCCTGACTCTCCCCTTCAATAAAATGATCCGACAGCCTTCCCCAATAATACAAATC
>JAGSHJ010000429.1 GCA_023954595.1 Bacteriovoracaceae bacterium
AGCTCTTAATCAAGAAGTTCTTGTCGCTCCCATAGATGTTCTAGGCGCCAAGCTCAAGCAAGTGAAAGTTATAATACCAGGCCATTGCAATTTATTTCCAGAGTTTGGGAAAGAGCGCCTTTTTGAAGTGCCTTTGAATCTAGGTTGGCTATCTAGAAGAAATAGCGAGAGAGAGTTGAATGAAACTGGCCTTAAGTAGAGAGCTATTGTGGCTTAAAACCATTTGTTCTCTATATTATGTGTCCATCATGTGGCTGGCCTATAATTCGTACTTTCCAAAAGGCCTAGGACTTGTATCTATTCCAACCTGGCTTGATGCTTATCCTGAATTGGCACTAGTTCTCATGAACGCATGCTCTGTGCTGATACTCATTTTCTTACTTATAAATTTTGTTAGAAAAAGTATCACAAGCTATAGCATCCTTTTGTTTCTTTTATGTATTAATGTCTATTTGGATCTCAACAAACTTAGTGGGCAATACTTCGTTAACTTTTGTATTCTCACTTACTGCTTAAACCCGGTGATGCTCAAAAAGAGAAAGGGCGAGGGTAGGCATCTTGCGATATTTAGCTTTGGTTTATATGCAGCGTTTTTTATTTGGGCCGGGATTTTTAAATTTAATGCAAACTACATGCAGGACATCTCACCTTGGTTTCTAAATCCTTTGAAGAATCTATTATCGCTTCCAAGCTCCATCGTTAATGTAATGAGCTATACTTCTCCTTTTGTAGAAATATTCATTCCCATTCTTTTTTATTTCAAAAGAACAAGGATTTGTGCACTTGTACTCGCATTATCTCTTCATGCTGTGATCTCTTATAGTCTTTGGATATACGATATTTACCCGCCACTTGTATTAAATTTTCAATTCATGGCGTTTGCTGTCTTTTTCTTTTTCAACTTACCGAATATGAAAGGCCTTAATATTCTCTCAAGACAGACTAAAGTCTTTCTTAGTTGCGTGGCATTATTTCCGGCCTTGAGCTTTGTGAACTTATATCCAGATGAGATTTCTTTTCACACATTCTCTGGAAGAGTAAAGGAAGTTAGTTATTTCACAAAGCATCTCAGAAGTGATGTGGATGAATCCTTTTTAAAACATACGGCCAAATTGGAGGAGGGATATCAATTTGATTCACTAAAGTGGACTCTCTATGATAGGGCCGAAGAATTTAACAATACGGCGAGTAATATTAAAAGATTATGCTATAGACTTCAAAAGCACTGGAGTAGTGATCAAAATATAGAATTGAGAGTCGAGTATTTAGACTCTATGTGGGATTCTAAAAGAAGTGAGCTAACCGTGAGTTGTACTGAGTTCTCAAAGCTTAAATTGCCATACTTCTCTCTTATTGATTAATAAAAGTATTTAGAACCTTGTTGTTCGATTTTACATTAAAGGAATCTTTCTGACCTAGGCTCCAATTAACTTTAAAGCTTATGATGTCGTCGTCCTCTGGGATGCCGAAGTGCAAGTCAGTATTATGAAAGCTTCTGAAGCCACCACCTAGAACCACGCTTCTCTTAACCTTTTTTCCACTTCGGTAGCTTGCAACCACAGAGCATCCAATGCAAAAGCGATTTCCTACAAAGTCGCGAAGTCTAATGACTTTCTTTCTGCCACTATGATTATTTTGGTAGAGTCTTAAATTAAGTAGCTCTGATTGTTCTACGAAATCAATATTGCCATCGTTATTATAATCAAAGAGTGTGAATGTCTTTGTGTGTCCAAAGTTTTGATCAATTACTTCTTCCTCTACTTTGTTAAACCTATCTCCTGTATTTCTAAATAAGATATTAGGTGTTGATTTTGAATTTACACCCTCACCATTGACAACATATAGGTCTAAAAGAGAGTCATTATCAAAATCAAAGAATGCAGAGTTCCATCCCCAGTAAGTATTTTGTATTTGATGCTTTTGAGCAAGATCCACTTTCATATCCTCATTATAGCTTAGAAGAACATTAGAGGCCTTTTGTCGTGGGGTTTTCACTACGTCAAAATAGTTTTCTTGAAACTCAATCTGATTCTTCTTATTTGTCATGCAATGATATTTCTCAGCTGTGCCATCTTTTAGAATGTCACAGATGTCAAAGCGGCGAAACTTATCCGCTCCAAAGCGCAAGTTTGTCGTATAACATGGATAGCGAAGCCACTGAGTAGATAGAGTCGAACAATCAAATTCAGGGTTCTGTGCTGATTTATAGGCGTTTAAAATGTTGGAACAACTCTTTCTCTCTTGTTCGTTCATTGATGAATGGCAAGGATCATTAAGGTAATTATCGTAATGTCCCATATCTGTGAAGAAAAGCTCCTCTTTTAGATCATTATTAATATCACCAGCGATAATACTCATAGTGCTCTTTGAGCTCATACTTATGAAATTATGGTCTGGCCTTTGAGTCACTATATTCTCATTGATACTTAAAAAGGATAAGTCGGGGACATTGAAGTCATTGCCAATAATGAGCTCTGGTTTGTTATCTCCATTTAGATCTTTGATTAAAAGAGACATCGTCTCACCTGGAATGTCATGGGTGATGAGTTTTAATTCACTCTCATGGCCTTTATTTATTAAGACTAGATTTTGAGAATCTGGATTTGAATGCAACTCATTTGAATTTACTGAATACACTCCTAGGATAGCATCTAGATCTGAGTCTCCATCTAGGTCATGAAAAGCGAGTGCGTTTAAAAAGCTAAAGGATTTGGTTTTAGGCATTTCAAAATGCCACATATTAGATGATTTGAAGTTACCATTAACATTCAGGGCAATAACTAACTTTCCTGTGTAGTCAGATAAAAACAGATCTAGATCGCCATTATTATCAAAATCTACCATGGTGCCTATATTGAATGCTTTCATGTTAAAGGATTGAGGCCGTAGGGACATCTTTTCAAAATTACTGCCAGTATTAATA
>JAGSHJ010000012.1 GCA_023954595.1 Bacteriovoracaceae bacterium
AGTTACCTTGGCGGCCCCCAGCTTTTTCTGAATAGTCTCAACAGGCATTGCGGCCATGATTGATATAAAGTGCTTATCTTCCAATTGGAAAGCACCCTTAAGATTAGAAACTAGTTCATCAAATTGTTGTGGTTTACAACCAATCATAATGGTATCGGCTTCGGCGAGTCCACTCAGCTCATCAACTTGTTTTCCATTAACCGACTTTGCAAGATCAATTGCTCTATTTTTACCTGGTGTGTAAGTTAAAAACTTCTCATCAGGGTAGATTGCATGGATTCCCTTAACAATGGCACTTGCCATGTTTCCACAGCCAATAACTCCAAACATTAACAGTTCCTTTTATTCTCTTATTTGACCATCACCAACAACAACAAATCTTGTCGTTGTCATCTGCTCAGCACCCATGGGTCCATAAGCGTGAATCTTAGTTGTAGAGATACCTAGTTCAGCTCCAAGACCTAACTGCCCACCGTCGTTAAATCTAGTTGAAGCGTTTACCACAACACAACTAGCATCAACGGAGTTCATGAACTTCTCTTGTGCTTTTTTATCTTCAGATACAATACATTCAGTATGGTTACTTCCATACATATCTATATGCTCTATTGCTTCATCGATTGAGTCAACTGTCTTTATAGACAAGATGTTTTCTAGATACTCTGTAGACCAGTCCTCTTTAGTTGCGGCCTTGAGTTCTTGATTGGATTCTGTCATAAAGGCCTTATCAACTCTAAGCTCTGTACCTTTTTCCAGTAACAATGCGGTTAAGTCCTTAGCTACTTTTGGTAGAAGATCTTTATGAATAAGAAGGCTCTCTATTGCGTTACAAACACCAGTTCTTTGTGTCTTTGCATTAACCACAAGTTTAAGTGCTTTTTTAACATCAGCGCTCTCATCTAAATACATATGACAAAGCCCTTGAAAGTGAGCAATCACTGGCATCTTTGCGTGCTTATATACGTGATTGATTAATCGCTCCCCACCACGTGGGATAACGACATCAATGAACTCATCCATTTCTAAAAGCTCATCTACAACTTCTCTTTTGTCAGAAGCAAGAACTTGAACAGACTCAACAGGGATATATTTTTTAATAGTATCTTGGATAATCTCTCCAAGTTTTTCATTTGAATGCTTTGCCTCTTTTCCGCCTTTTAAAACGATAGCGTTTGAAGACTTAATAGCAAGGGCCGCACAATCTACAACAACATTTGGACGAGATTCAAAGATCATAAGAATCACACCAAGTGGTGTTCTTTGTCTTTTAATTTGAAGACCGTTGTCTTGAGTAAATTCTTTATAGAAAGATCCCACAACTTCTTCTTGTTCAGCGATGGACCTAACACCAGAAACCATTCCCATGATACCTGCATCATCTAATTTAAGACGATCAGTCATGGCACTATTTAAATTTATCTCTTGTGCGTATTTTAAATCCAGCTCATTTGCCTGGATGATCTCTTCTTTTCTATTGATTAATTCTTGAGCTAGTTCATTTAACACTTTCTTTCTTGTGTCATGATCTAATGCTCTTAATTTTTTAGAAGCTGTTTTTGCGTTTTTAGCTAACTCTTTCATTTTTTTTATCCTCGTTTAATACCAAATTTATTGTATTGATTACTTCGTCACAGACCTTATGCCCTAATACATCTTCAATTTCGCCACTGTGTTTGCGCTTAATCTTTTCGACTTCGTGAACATCGTACTCGGAAACACCAACACCAAAAGGCTCACCATTATGGTAGAGATCAATGCAGTCCCCTTTATAATATTCACCAGAGGTTCCTATGATTCCCTTAGGAAATAGTGATTTACCTCTCATAAGTGCTTCGTAAGCACCTTTATCTACTTCAATGTAACAGTTTAATTTTTTTGTACTTATTAGCCACGCTTTTCTTAACTCAGGGTCATAAGCACTTTTATGGCCAAACAAGGTTCCAGTTTCTTGAGTAAGTGGATCCATAACAATTCTATTATTGTCTTTAGAAGCTATGATTGCTTTTATCCCAAGGGGTGTAACCTTATTCACAGCATGAATTTTAGACTCCATTCCACCTCTTCCGCAAGTCGTTTTAGTGGTCATATCGACATGGTTTAGACATTCGTCAAAGCTGACTTTCTTTATTAGTTTGGCTCCATCGAGCTCAGGATCCCTGTCATATAATCCTTGAGCACTTGTGATAATTAAAAGAGCGTCCGCGTTAACCATTTGAGCTGCAGAGGCGGCCAGGTGGTCATTATCACCAACTGTAATCTCAGTATAAGAGATAGAATCGTTCTCATTAAGAATAGGTGTAATTTTGTTTTTTAGAAGTACTTCTATCGTTTGTTTGGCATTTAGAAATCTTTTACGTTTTCTAAAGTCATCATGAGTCAGAAGGATCTGTGAGCAGATTCCTTGTTGCTCTTCAAAGAGTCTGGAATATTTGTTAATAAGTTTAGGTTGGCCTATGGCGCTAGCAGATTGCTGCAGGTCAATTTTACCTTCTCTTGGCAGGTGCTTTTTTAAGAAAAACTTTCCAACATTAACAGCACCTGAGCTGACAAGAACGACTTCAATGCCATTTTCTTGTAATTCAACTATATCTTCGACAATGATTCTCATCTTTCGAAGATCACATTTACCATTTTGTTTTGTTACAACATTGCTTCCAACTTTAACTACTAATCGTTTAACGCCTGAAAGCTCTTTGCGTAAATTCATGGAACTCCTTAATGCATCGGGCAGGTATTATTTTGTAATCCAGATACTATTACAAATACCTTTAAAAGATCGTAACGGATTCACCAAATTAGGTTTTACCTAATCTTGAGATATATGTTAAGAAATACTAGACTTTAAAAGTGTTTACTTTCGGACACTTACAAAAGGAATCTTCTATTCTTGGCACCTATTGCGAAAATGGTCGATTTTGGGTTATTTGTTAAAAATTCAACACAAGCACCCAAGACTAGCCTAAAAGAATCACAGATTTCAATTTGCCCAGCATCTGTAAAAATTAAATATTCTGGATAAAACTCATCTTTTTTAACAATCAACCTGTCATCAAAGCCTCTAAGAACACAGGGATCATTATCTCCAAGTTGTTGTTCATCGATATTCCGAACCCCATTAACTTCCACACCAGGCTCTGGTTCACATGAGATCTTCATAGCGTTTGCACCAGCTGATATTCCCTCCAAACTATGACCTGTACCAACTCCACCTAAAACTGCACATTTATGAGGCCTTATTTTATTTACAAACTCATGACCAATCGGTTGATAGTATTTTGCCTTTTCCAAATCAAACATTTGGTCAAAAGCGGTCACATCCGACTCCTTAACAAATTTGGCGTAATCGTCATATGCTGTGGAGATATTGGATAGATAAAGTTTAGCACCTAGTTTTTTTAGGTCGTTTTGCAGATTAGCAGAGGCAGTATCTGGAAGAAATATGTGGCAATCGATATCAAGCTCTTTTGCGTAATGTGCAAGAGACACCCCTGCACTGCCAGCAGTTATTTCAGACACGGCCTTGGTTTGCTCTAACTCTCCCTTGGCCAACATTTCCTCTAGACCGTTCTTTGTCATATGATCTTTAATCGAGCCTCCAGGATTTTCACCTTCAAGTGATGTATACACTTGAGCATCAGGAAATCTTTCAAGCAACCACGGGTCAACGATTTTAACAAAACTCTTCATTAAGCGACTCCTTTCATTTTAGGAAGAATGAGAACACGCTCTCTATAATCAGCAGTAAAAGTACTTATTTTTAAATTTGCTAAATCAAGATGAATTCCAAGAGGTGCAACTGGATTTTTTCCAATTTTAAGAATATGTTTTACAACTTCATTTGCACAACATGCTGCACTTAATTCAACCCCACCCACAATGAATGGAATAGAACCTTGTCCAGCGAGTGCAAGTTCAAGTTGCTCTCTCATGTATTCAGGTATTTCAGGAGTTAGAAAATCCACAAACTTAGTGATGTTTTCCTCATAGGAGTCTTCTACTTTCATGCCAGTGAGCTCGCTAAAGCTAGGACCCTTTTGATCAAAGTAAACAACAGACGCAGACATCCCAATCGCCCCAATTGAGACCATAGGAATTTTTAAATTAAATGCGGCCTCATTAAATGCAAGTTTTTCTTTTAGAGCGAATACATCAACAACATCAATTGCGTAATCTACATCTTTTAAAAAGAACCTTACGTTGTCTTCATTAACACCATCTTTGAAACAACGTACTTTAATGTTTGGATTTATATCGTAAGCTTCATCGAGTAAACTTTCGTCTTTGCGTCTTGATACATTGGAATCTTTAGCAAGTCTTTGCCTATTAATGTTGCTAGTTTCATAAGTATCAGGATCGGCGACATTAAATTTTTCAAATCCCATTCGTACAAGATTAATAAAAACTGATCCACCAAGACCTAAGCCACCAATAGCGACTGAGGTTTTCTTAATCAACTCTTGTTGTTCTGGGGACATAATACCTAGATGCCTTAAGAAACGTTCATCAAAACCTTTTTCCATAAAAAACTCCAAGTAAAACTTCATAAAATTAAAGCTCATGCCGTTATAGACTTTGTTATTATTCATCATAAGTTTAAAACGAAAAATATAACAGGGAGAATTTTTATGACAGTAGTTAGTAATTTCGCTTCACTAAAAATTGTTACAATCGAACCTCTCTACGATAACTGGAACAATTTTTTGGCACGTGATCTTTTTGGGCAAATTGTTGATGTAAAACTTAAAGGCTTTGGTGCGCATTATCCTTATGGAGTAATGCCGATTGACACAAGTGATTTCATATCGACACACCACTTAATTTGCCAAGAGCGAGATGGCGAGCTAGAAGTGCTTTCGGCCTTCAAGACAGTAGACCTAAACAAAGCAATTACACACAATCTTACCTTCCCAGCATTAAGTTTAGTTAAACTTGCAGGAGATAAATCACACATAAAAGCAATTGAAGATGTAATGGAAAGCGCATTAAAAAATGAAAAAAGCTTAATCTATTCTGGCTCATACACAATGTCACCAGTGGCCAGAGAGAATAAAGTTTTACTAACAATGTTAAGAGAAATTTTTAATGCGATGTATGTTCAGTACACTTTAGATAACAACATAGATGAAGTTCTTGTAGGTGCAACGATGCGTTTTAAAATGCATGAACTTTTTGGCAGCATGGGTTATGAGAATTTAAAAATTGAAGATAAAGACACAACACCTATCTTTGTCGAACACCTTGCCAAAGAGAAGGTTCAAATAATGCATTTGAAAGAGTTCTCTAAAGAGGCCCTTCAGATGCCAGAAAAATATAAGTACTTGTGGGATCAAAGATTAGTAATCTCTAACGACAATAAGACTATTAAAGATAAAAATGTTGCTTAATTAATGTAGAAATACTTTGGGACGATTTTCATTTGCAACGTACGCTTGTGAGTAATCAGCTTCAAACAAGCAATGCTTGTCACCTCTGTGAACACACTGGGTCTCTGTTACGTTTGCATGAGGCAGATTAAGATAGGAAGTAAGCGAAGATATAAAGCCTGCTTTCCACTGACACACGAGGTGGGATCCAAGTTTATAAACCCCAATTTCCTCAGTCACATCTTTAATTGATTTTACTCTTATGGCACATGCGGCCTTATTTACGTACTCAAAATTGTAAGTACAGTTTCTTTCATAGACTTCTATGTTTTCCATAAAAGATTTGTATACACTCTCAGGGTCTTCCTTATTGGCATAGTTCTGCCCCAAGATCGTATTACGATTTAGGATATTAGCGTATGCGCCCATTTCAAAAATATCTTGAAGCGAGAACTGTCGTTCATACAGGTAAGAACACAGATCTTGCATAAACTGCATGCTGACCCTTCCAAAAGGATTAGAAATGAGTGTCTCATTTAGGCCAAAGAACTTTAAACAAGCATGCCTTGCACGCCACCCATACTTTGACTCGATAAATTCAAGTGCCAAGATAGAGTTTCTCCAACGTCCATGGGCACCTTTGGTGTATCTCTGTGGTATTTCAGATAGCTCCGGAAACATCGGCTTTACTCTTCTATAGTCCACTTCATCAGTTAAAAGAGATTTTTCATGTATACCGGAGTACTTGGCAAGCTCATCAAGTTTGGAATTAGGAAGAAGAATTCTTCCAGATTTAACACGTAGGTACTCCAACTTAGAAACGCCTAATAGTTCTAGCCACGTATTATCATCGAGGTTTAAACCCGCTTGAATACGCTCGAGATTTTCGGCCAATTGGAGTTGGTTGGTGTTCATTAATCGCCTTATTAGTTGATGTAGCTTGAATATAGCAATCCGGCATGCCAGATTAAACATATTTGAATATTTTTCACTAAAGTTTTTTTAATTTGCACAAAATCTAGACAGGGTTTAATTTAAATTAATAATCAAATAGAGATAAAAATGAGTAAAAACCCTAAAAACACTTCCCTCGAGGAACAAAGCCTTCTTGTCGATACACAGAATGAGCTATTTTTACAGATTTCATCTCTCGTTTTCGCTTCTTTGGATAAAGATGCTCTTTTAAATAAAGTGGCAACTTGCCTTACAAGAAAATTTTGTGATGGCGTATATATCATTTTCCTAGGCCCTGGATCTACACTATCTCTAGAATACCTAGTTACACCTTCTGTTAGTAATAGGTTCAAACTTGATAAAAACACAAAAAGTTCACTCATAACTCGCGATAACCAAATTGGCCCCGCAAATGTTATACGAATGGCACAGGCAGAGCTATTTAACCCACCTGAGAGTGATGGTTCAACTTTGGACTACTCTCACTTTCTGAGTAGTGTGCGAATGAGCTCCTCCATTTGTGTTCCACTAATAAGTAGGAATGAAATCATTGGCTGCATCGGTCTTTTACGAAGTAGCAGCAGCCAGGAGTTTGGCTTTGAAGAGCAAATCATTGCTGAAGAGGTCGTAAAACCAGTTGCAATGGGTCTTCAGAATGCAAGGTTTCACCAAAAGGTTATTGAATCAGAGCAGAAATTGTCTGCAGTTACCAATATCGTTCCTACACCACTTGCTTATGTAAACGATGAGCAAATGTTAATTTTTGCTAATCCAGAATTCATGAGAACCTTTAGGCTTGCAGAGCGTGAGTGTGTAGGAAGATACACCTATGAAGTCTTCCCTCATGCAATTTGCGAACAATTAGAGAAAAGAGAGTCTCAAGTATTTGAAGGTATTGAGCAGATTTTCACTGTTCAATACGATTGCCCTGTAAAAGGCACACTAGACTTTGAAATAAAGCTAGTTCCAAAGCTAGACCAACAAACCAATACCAAATGGTATCTAGTATTCATTCAAGACTTAACAGAAATAAATAAAACTCATGCACTTTTGCAATCAAGCAAAGAAGAGGCCGAGGCCGCCAATATTGCAAAGACCAGATTTTTAGCAAATATGAGTCACGAAGTTAGAACACCCTTAGGCTCTATTATGGGCTTTGCAGAGATGATTGCCTTCTATGAAGATGATGTGAAGTTATTAAAAGATCACGGCAAAAGGGTGCTAGGTTGCAGTAAACATCTACTTGAAATTATCAATGGTGTCCTAGACCTTGCAAAAATTGAAGCAGATAAAATGGAGCCAAGCCCAGAGTGCTTTGACTTAGGCCGTTTCTACAATAGCCTAGTAGATAGTTTTCCAGAGAACCAGGATGTAGCATTAATTTTTGAAAATAGTGCCAGCATTAATAGAACTATCGAAACTGACAGAAAGTTTTTACGCCAAATTCTTTTTAATATCATTGGTAATGCTATGAAGTTCACCGAAAAAGGTGAAGTTCGAGTTTCTGCTGAACTAATAAATAATGAGCAATTAGTGATCGAGGTTAAAGACTCAGGTCCAGGTATGCGCCAAGAGGAAGAGAATAAGCTTTTCAAACCTTTCTCTCAGGCGGATGTCTCTAATGCAAGAAACCACGAAGGAACAGGTTTAGGCCTTGCCTTATCAAGAAGGCTTGCCAATATCCTAGGTGGCAATGTCACTCTTAAAAGTGCAGTCCCAGGAAAAGGATGTGTTTTTAAGATAGAGATCACAGTTGTTTGTCCTGAAGTTGAAAAAATCAATTTAAGCAGTGACGAATTAACAGGCCCTTCACAACTAGCTCACGAAGGCTTTTTAAAAGGCAAGAAAGTATATGTCGTTGACGACTGTGCGGACTTTAGGTTTTTACTGAGCTTCTATCTTGAAAGTGTTGGTGCTCTACCAAGTGCTTTCTCAACTCCAGAAGATGCCCTACAGGCACTTAACCCAGGTGTAGATGCAATCCTTCTTGATCTTCAAATGCCAGGAACAGATGGTTATAAGGCCAAAGAGTTGTTTAAGAGAAAAGGTTTTGTAGGCCCAATAATCGCCTGTAGTGCTAATGCAATGCAAGAGCATAGAGAGAACGCTCTCTCTAGTGACTTTTCAGACTATCTAACTAAGCCAATAGATCAAAAGTTATTAGTAGAAACACTTACAAGAAACCTACCAGTAAATTAGACACCTCCCAATAGTCCTTGAAGTGATGGGTGATGCGGATAATAAAGAGCATTCATCATTGGAACTACTAAAAAGCAATAGAAGCGCTCAAAGCTCTCCTGTTCTTTCAATAATCCAAGCTTAACCCAATAGTCACAGGTAAAGCTCAAAAGCTCTCCTTCCCACGCTCGAGGGCTTGTAAACTCTATAGTTTGCTCCCCTATTGCCCCAAGGCCTAAATTATATAAGTGCTGCGTTCTATTAAAAAAGAACTCTTCTTTATCCTTAGCATTTTCAAAGGGGTATCCTCCCTTAGGTCTTCTTTTGGCCCTTGCTTCAAATTCAACTTTGCCGTGGGTTGATGAAGCTTTAAGATCATAAAGATCATAGCCACCATAATTATCGTTATGAATATTGATATTAATCTTTGCCTTCACCCCCTGACCTAGCGAGAGTTTTTCTGCAACAACTCCACTCCATGAACCTAATTCATCACTGAAGTGAAACATGGACTTATGATTATTATTTGAAACAAAGCACTGATAAGAAACTTCAGGAAAGCTCAATGAGGGGACTTTAGTGATAGCTGGAGCTAATCCTTTATTCTTGTAGCTTGTCACAACGATCAGTGACAATTCCTCTCCACTGGAAGGGTCAACAAAGGATTCGGGCAAGAGATGCTTTGGAAGAACCCTTCTGAGCCTTCTAGTTGGTACTGCATGTGTGACATAGGCCAGATCTCTTATTTTAGAGCTGTAGGCGGCCAATTTTTTTAACTCCATAATACGAACTAAGTCTGCAAAATACACACCATTGGAGGTATTTAATGGCCAAATTTGTTAGACGGCCTTAAGATTTGCGGCCTATGAGTAAAGATACAAAAGTTATTGTTATTATCGGAGGCGGAGCATCTGGCTTTTTCGCCGCAATTGAAGCTGCAAGCACTCTAAAGTCTCAGGGCATAGAGGGGGAAGTGCACATCTTCGAATCAGCACCTCGCTTTTTAAATAAAGTAAAAATCTCTGGTGGTGGTCGATGTAATGTTACTCATAATCAATTCGATACAACTCTTTTTTGCCAAAACTACCCAAGAGGCAAACATGAACTACGCTCCCCGTTTACTAAGTTCCAAGCACTGGACACAGTAGAGTGGTTTAAAAAACGAAACGTAAAGCTTGTCGCAGAAGAAGATGGGAGAATGTTTCCTTCCACAAATAAATCAGACACGATTATTGAATGCTTTATGACTCAGGCACAAAGCTTAAACGTTGAACTTCACCCAAGATGTGGAGTTCAAAAGATCACAAAACAAGACGGCCTATTTCATCTTGAAATTAAAAACTACAAACCAATTTCAGCTCATAAAGTTTTAATCGCTACAGGTAGTTCCAAGGCCGGATATACTCTTGCGAGTTCTCTAGGCCATAAAATCACCGAGCTAGCACCTTCCCTATTTAGTTTTAAAATTAAAGATGCACTCTTTAGGGATCTCTCAGGAGTGAGCTTTCAGAATGCTATTTTAAGCTTAAAGGCAGATGGAAAAAAGTTCACTCAACAAGGCCCAACTCTTATTACCCACCATGGTCTCAGTGGTCCCGCAGTTTTAAAGCTCTCTGCATGGGCGGCAAGAGAGATGAAAAGAGACAACTACAAGGCACGCCTGCTTGTAAATTGGTCTGGCATTGATTCATTAGTCGAAATTACAAAAGCATACGACTTACTTAAAAATAAAAACCTCAATACTCTAATTAAAAATGCCTCACCAACATTTTTCACAAAACGTTTTTGGCATAATTTTCTAGACTACGTTGGCATTGAGCAAGATCGTAAATGGTCGGAGTTATCAAAGAAGTCATTCAACAAATTAATCGAATACACAAAAGCAACACCACTTGATATCCAGGGACAGAATCGTTTTAAAGACGAGTTTGTTGAGTGTGGTGGAGTTAAAGGCAAAGAAATAGACTTTAAGTCCATGCAAAGTAAAATCTGTGAAGGGCTTTTCTTCTCTGGTGAAATACTTGATATTGATGGAATAACCGGTGGCTTTAACTTTCAAAATGCTTGGACAACAGGTTATATCGCAGGTCAATCCATGGCCATGGACACTCTTAGTTAATAAGCTAACCTAGTAAACGAAACTAGGTAGCATAAATGGATTTTTCCCACCTTGCTAGATTATCTTTAGACAATGAAACATGGGCGATCATCGCTTTTATCGTTGTTCAAACCCTTGCACTATTTGCTGCAGGCCACGCAATCTTATATAAACGTGATCCCCAAGCAAGTGCCAGCTGGGCAGGACTTATTCTTTTAGCACCTGGCATAGGTATTATTTTATATTGGCTACTTGGAATTAACCGAACTAGGGCCAAGGCAATTAAGATATATAGGCCTACAAATCTGACTCCTGTAAAAAAGCTTGAAACCTACTCTACTGGAGCCCAAAACATCAAGGCCCTGGGTCAGCTGATTTCACAAGTGTCTAGAGCAAGCACACTTCGTGAAGGTAATATGATTCGTCCCCTTATAGATGGAGAGCAGGCCTTTCCAGAAATGATCAAGGCCATAAAAAAAGCGAAATCAACGATAGCCCTAAGCACCTATATTTTTGATAACGACGACATTGGTAATAGCATCGCCAAGGAGTTAAAGAATGCTGCAAATAGAGGTGTCACTACAAAGGTACTAATAGATGGTGTAGGTGCTCGGTATTCCTTCCCGACAATTTTCAAAAAGCTAAAAGCACAAAACCTAAAGGCCAAAAGATTTCATAGTGTTTTGTGGCCATGGCGTTTTCACTACGCTCAGCTTAGAAATCATAGAAAGCTTCTTATTATCGATGGTGAGCTTGGATTCTTTGGAGGCATGAATATCAGAGACGGCCATATGGTCAAGACAGCAAAAGAGAAAGATAAAACAAAAGACCTCCACTTCAAACTTAAAGGGCCAATACTCAAAGACCTGCATGATATTTTCGCCAATGACTGGTACCTGGCAAATAAAGAGAGATTACCAAAAGATAAGTGGAAGATTGATTTAAACCCTCATGGAAATGCCACGGCCCGCGTCCTACCGAATGGTCCCCACGAAAAATTTGATCAACTAAGATGGACTCTTCTAGGTGCGATTTCTTGTGCTCAAAGCTCAATTGCCATCCTCACCCCATATTTTCTACCGGATGAGACTCTAATATCCGCACTTAGCACAGCTTCACTTCGAGGTGTAGCAGTTGATATTGTTATTCCAGAGAAGAACAACCACGCCCTTGTTCATTGGGCCTGCCTTGGCAATATCTCTCAGGTCTTGGTATCAGGCTGTAAGGTGTGGCTTGAGAAAGCACCTTTTGACCACTCTAAACTCATGATTATTGATGATAGCTGGTGCTTAATAGGCTCATCCAATTGGGATGCACGCAGTTTTAGGCTTAACTTTGAGCTGAATATTGATTCAAACGATGCCCAATTATGCCAAGAAATGATAAAAATATTCCAATGCAAGAAAAAAGACGCAATTGCCCTGAAATTGGAATATCTACACTCTCTCAGTTTCCCTATTAGGTTCAGAAATGCATTTGCGAGGCTTTTAGGGCCATATTTATAGAGTTGCTTTGACAAGGAATCATGATTCCCCTATCAATAGATTCATAAAAAAGAGGCATTCATGACAAAAATAACAGTTACAAAAGACATCGAGAATATTGTTGCTAATTACGCTTATGGCGAAGACATAGGCTTTGGAAAAACCCTAGCACCAGTAATGATTGAAATGAAGTATGCCAACGGAAGTTGGTCAGAACCAGAATTCAAACCATATGGCCCACTACAAATTGATCCTGCTGCAAAAGTTCTTCATTACGCACAAGAAATATTTGAAGGTATGAAAGCTTACAAAAATGACAGCGATGAAGTTTACTTGTTTCGCCCAGATGCAAACGCTAAACGCTTTAACGCATCGGCCATTAGAATGGCAATGCCTGAAGTTGATGTAGATACTTTCATCCAAACAGTAACAACTTTTACAGACGTTATGTCTGAGCATGTTCCTAAAGGTATTAACAAGTCTCTGTATTTGAGACCATTTATGATTGCAACAGAGCCAACTCTTGGAGTTAAGGCCTCAACAGAGTATTCATACTTTGTAATTGGTTGTTTGGTTGAGAGATACTTCGCCAATCCAAGTGTTAAAGTAATGGTTGAACTTGATAACTGTAGAGCGGCCCCTGGTGGAATTGGCTTTGCCAAAACAGGTGGAAACTATGGGGCAAGCCTTCAAGCTTACCAAAGAACACGAGATCATGATTGTGACCAAACTCTATGGCTTGATGCAATCAACAAAAAGTATGTTGAAGAACTCTCCGGTATGAACTTCTTCGCTGTTATCGGCGATGAGCTTGTTACACCGGAGTTAACTGATACTATTCTTGCTGGGATCACAAGAGACTCAATTTTAAAGATTGCAAAGAACTTTGGCCTAAAAGCAGTTGAGAAGAAAATTGATATCAATGAACTCCTGGAAGCAATTGAGAAAGGTCAGTGTAGCGAGGCATTTGCTTGTGGAACTGCTTCAGTTCTAACCCCAATAGAATCCCTTGAGTTTAAAGATAAAACGTATAAGCTTACCCACCCAGAAGGTAAAAAGAGTAAGGAAATCAAAGACTACTTCTTACGTCTTCAAAGAGGGCTTGAAACTGATGCCAACTCTTGGGCAATCAAGGTTAACTAGCTTAAATCAAACTAAATAAAGTCCATGTACAACGGCCCTGGTTTACCAGGGCCTTGATATCCCCTATAGTATACTTATAAGTATTCTATCAGGAGAGATTCAATGAAATACCTAATTATCGCCTTCACCCTTCTAAGTTTTCAAGTTCAAGCTCAAGTTATTACTCCAGGTCTTTGGGAAGTTCAGACAGAGATTAAATATAATGGCGAAAAGGTAAATCCAATGAGTCAGTTGCAAAGTGCCATGAAGAACATGAGTCCTGAGCAAAAAAAGCAAATGATGCAGGCAATGGGTGAATCTGGCCTTAATATTGGAAGCTCTGGGATCAAAACATGTATCACCAAAGAGATGGTCGAGAAGGCAGATTTTAAGGTTAAAGAAGAGGGGGATTGCACTACAAAAGTGGTAAAGAAGACCCCTAAACAGATTGTTTCAAATTTTACCTGTAAAGATGGCTCATCTGGTACATCTACAATCAATATTCAAAATAAAAGATCCTACACAGGTGAAATGGTCATGAAGGATAGCAAGGGCAAGAAAACAGATATGAGCTTTAAATCTAAATTTGTAAGTAAAAACTGTGGGAGTGTAGCTCCAGTAGGACTTAAGTCTTAAATTCCATATAATGCTGGCCTAATTCAAGGCCAGCTATCTACCAATAAATT
The DNA here is from genome assembly GCA_023954595.1 of Bacteriovoracaceae bacterium. GTDB lineage: Bacteria > Bdellovibrionota > Bacteriovoracia > Bacteriovoracales > Bacteriovoracaceae > UBA845. Next base: position 13,886 of record JAGSHJ010000012.1, read on the forward strand.
GTAATGTAACCATTTGAAATTTCATTTATATTCTCTAGGTGTTATACTGTAATCCATGACTAAGTTTAATTATAATACGGCGATAATTAGTGATCTGCATTTATCAGATGCCGAGCCCGTGCACCCAAAAAAGCCTTACTGGAAAAACTTCAAGCAAGCTAAACACTTCTTTGATGACTCATTCGAAAAATTTCTCAACAATTTGGAACAAGAGTCACAGCTACCAGTTGAGTTAATTCTAAATGGTGATATTTTCGACTATGACTCAGTGATGTCACTTCCTGAGGATGAGATGTATGAAGAGCTAACTCACCTAGAAAAAAAGATTGGCGTGGACGCTCATGAAGACAAGTCTCTATTTAAAACAAGAGTCATTCTTGACCAGCATTATCAATTTGTGGATGCACTTAAAAAATTCATTAAAAATGGTAACCGAGTTGTTTTTATTGTTGGAAACCATGACATCGAACTTTATTGGCCATCAACTCAAAGAGAGATTGAAAACAGGCTTATAGAATCAGATGAAGATCTGGAACGCCTTGTGTTTTGCGAATGGTATTACATCAGTGAAAGAGACACACTCATTGAGCATGGGCATCAATATGATCCCTACTGCTTATGTATTGATCCGGTAAATCCACTTATTAGAAAGAAGAAAGAATATAAGATACGCCTGCCTTTTGGAAACCTGGCAAACCGCTACATCATGAACAACTTTGGGCTTAAAAACCCTCACCATGATGAATCTTTCGTAAAGACTGGACTTGAGTTTGTTCAGTTCTTTTTTAAATACGAGGTAAAGGTACAACCTTTTCTCGTCTTTCATTGGCTTATAGGTGCGCTTAAAACGATGAGAAGATCTTTCGAAGAAGCATTTACACCAGCATCGAAAGACCCTTTAACTCATGAGCAAAAAATAAAAGACATAGCCAGAAAAGCAAATAGCGCTCCGGCGCAGGCCATGGCATTGCTGGAACTTCATGCCCATCCTGCCGTCCACAACCCTTTTAAGATCATTAGAGAGATGTGGCTCGATAGATTCTTTTTAATGCTCATTTTGATTGCAATGAGTTGGCAGATTTTTACAACCCATAGCTTATTTACTTCTGTATCCCTGTGGTGGTTTACGGTTCCTATGTTCCTTTCAATTCCAATCCTTGCCTATTACGCGCAAGGAATTAAATCAGAGGTTCATCAGAATTTAAACGCTGGACAACAGAAGGTTGCAATTGCGGCCCAAATTGTTGATGTGAAAAGAGTTGTGCACGGACATACACACATCCCTCTCGACAAGCATATTGAGGATGTGCACTTTCTAAACCCCGGATCGTGGTCTCCATACTTTGAAGAAATTGAATGCGTCAAAAACAGACAAGATAAACGCTATGTCTGGATTGAGGAACAAGGGGAACAGCGACACGCAACCCTTAAAATGTGGGAGAAAGCTTGAAAGAGCAAATTTTAAATCACTTAAAACAAACACTTTTCACTACCCTTCAAGAGGCCAAGACATCATATGAATCTGCTCTAGCTCATTCACGCTCAGATGATATGAAGTCCGAGGGAAAATATGACACTCGTGCTATTGAGGCAGGTTATCTAACATCGGCCAAAAAACAGCGCCTTGATCAACTAGACATGGAATATAAGCGTCTACAAGAAATCAGCGATCAGAAGTGTGATAAGGCGATTCTCGGTGCACTTGTGACAGTTGAGTGTGAAGATAAAACAACTCATTACTTCTTATGCTGTGCCTGTGGTGGTGAGGTACTTGATATTGATGGTATAAAAATAAATGTCATCACAACAACTTCGCCGCTTGGACGTGAAATTCTTGGACAAGAAGAAGGTGATGAATTTGAACTTGAAACTGCTCGAGGTACTAAAAGCTATTGCATCGAGCAGATACAATAGCTCGTTTAATTAATCGTTTTTTAGAACTTCTGTAAATGCATAGCCTGTATATTTCTCAATACCTTTAGATAGGTACCAAAGAATAAGCCCCATAGAGACAATACTAGGAATAAGCATGATGACATAACCTTGCCACGTCATCTCAGCGATTTGCTGGTTAAGAAGCTACGCTTTTGCGGCCTCTGTTAGATGTGCCGGAATTTCTTTAAAGATCTTAATCGCTAGTTTGTAATTCACAAGAGAGCTTACAAAAAACGACAGAGATAATAAGAATGTAGTTTTCTTTAATAGTTTATCAAATAGAGCTTCTTTATTATTCTGCGCAAGGGCAGACTTAATTTTCTCTACTTGCATGACTGCTTTATTAAAAATAACAAGCTTAACAAGAGGCTTTTTACTAAAAGCACTTGCTAATGTGATAAGGCCAATAAGCAGTGGAACTCCCGCCTCTTTAACTGCAAACCAAATCCCCTCTAGCTTTAACAGACCAAGTCCACCAGTTAGAATAAGACTAACAAAACCAATCACAGCAATAATGTTTTTATGGCCGTTTTTGGTTAAGTCCCATGCAGCATAAGCAAGTGGAATCGCCAAAGCGATGACAAGAGCTTTTACCGCACCATGATCACCAAGGTATTTGCCCATATTATTCAATATAAGGGTTGGTAAAACGATGTTGATGAATAGGTCTTTTAATCCATTATTTTCTTTTTTCATTGTTCCAACTTTTGTAATTCGCTATCGAAAAACTCCTCATGCTTGAGGATGTCTTCTTCTAATTTTTCCATTTGTTCAAAATTATTTTGCACCTTGTTTTCCAATTCGCCAACCTTTTGCGAACTTTCAAGGGTTTTTTCTCCATCTTGATTAGCACTGGCCTCTTCTAATTTCTTACTCCAAAGCTCAATTTGCTCTTCAAGCTCCATAATCTGCTCTTCAAGTCGGTCTTTTTCCTTAAGAAGTGGTCTGCACAGTTTTGCACGCTCCTTAACGATTTCTTGCCGCTTTGCATGTAACTCTTTTTTAGTAAGAGTGCTCTTCTTTTTAGTTTGCTGAGAGTCTGAGTCCTCGTCATCCCAACCTATCTTTTCTAAGAAGTCGTCATAGCCACCAAGAAAGTATTGAGCACCATCTTTAGTGAAGACAATCAAGCGATTTGCCGTTCTTCTGAGCATCTCCTCACTGTGGGTTACGACAACGACTGCACCTGGGAAATTACCAATTTCTTCAGTCAAAACTTCAATAGATTCCATATCCAAGTGGTTTGTGGGCTCATCTAATAGAAGGATGTTTGACGGATTTGCCACAATTTTACCAAGCAAAACCCTATTTTTTTCTCCCCCAGAGAGGACTTTTACTTTTTTATCAGCACTTGGCCCCTCAAACATAAGGGAGCCGCAAATCTTACGAACTTGAGTTTGAGAGAGGTCGGGGTTAGAACTCATCACCTCTTGAACAATAGTATTGTCTTGAGCAAGTCTCATTACATTGGTTTGACCAAAGTGTGCCATGGCCATTGATGGGTGGCTTTTAAGATCCCCTTCAACAGGTTTTAACTCTCCTGCGATGACATTAAGAAGAGTTGATTTTCCTTTACCATTTTTCCCAATGATTCCAATTCGGTCATTGGCCCCTACGGTGAAATTCAAATCTTTAAATAGTAGCTCACTGGGATCGTAACCAAATGACAGGTTATTTATTTGAATTAGCTCTTTTCCAGGACAAGGTGTGTGATTGAACCTAAGCCCCATATTTGCATCACTTTCAAGTTTATCAAGTGTTTGCATCTTCTCAAGCTGCTTCATCTTACTCTGGGCTTGCGTGGCCTTAGAGGCCTTCGCTCCAAATCTTTCAACAAAAGATTCTAGATGTTCTTTTTTCTTCTCTTGGTTTTGACGAGTTTTTTCATAGATCTCTTCTTCAAGACGGGCCTGCTCATAGAACTTTGAAGTAGGGCCTTTGATCTTTTTAAGCTTCTTTCTATAAATACCCATAGTATGTGTTGTCACACTATCCATAAACGCACGGTCGTGGGTAATGATGATTGCTTCGCCTGGAAAAGTTTTTAAAAATGAACGCAGCCATCTAAGAGAGAGAATATCTAGATAGTTTGTAGGCTCATCGAGAAGGAGCAGGTTCGGCTCAGACAACAATGCCTTACATAAATTTATTCTAATCTGCCAACCGCCTGAGAAACTGGTTGGGTCTTTTTCAAAATCAGCTTCTTCAAAGCCAAGACCAGATAAGATCTTTTCGGCCCTAAAGAATTCATATTTATTATCTTCATCTAAGACCTGACAGCACTCTTTTAGGACTGTGCTTTCAGTGAACTTTATATGCTGTTCTAATTGTCCAATCTTATATCCCTTAGGGATACTGACTTCGCCACCATCAGGTGTTTGACTGCCAAGAATGAGAGAAAATAGTGTAGACTTACCGCTACCATTTCGACCGACAAGGCCTATTTTTTCGCCAGGGCCTACATTAAACGACAGATCCTCAAAGAGGACCTGTCCTGCAAATTGCTTTTTTAGTTTTGTGACTTGAATCATTCATATATTCTATGAAAGCTTTGGCCTTATGTCAGCCTATTGATTCAATTAGAGTTGAATGCCGCCATAGCCTTTTTTACGTTTCTTACTAAAAAAGCCAATCATCCAACCTAACAATAATATTCCTGCGCCAGTTAGAAACCACGTAAAATAGTATAGAGAAAGCTTCTCTTGCAACATATCCACTTTGGTAGTGAGCCCAGAAAGCGTCGACTTCGCCGCATCATACTTCTGCTTAAGTGCTAGGTATTCACTGGAGCCTTCTTTGAGTTGCTCATAGTTACTAGCAGTACTTTGTAGATTCTCTTTAGTAGATGCTAATTCTCTTTTAGCTGTGCTCAGATCCTGATTTAAATTTTTTTGCTGATCTCTAACCTGAGCAAGCTCTTCTTTTAGCTTCTTATGCTGTCCGGCAAGCCACTTATAACGTAATTCGTAAGGAACATCCTTGGTGAGAAAGCGGTTCATAATATAACCTTCTCTTCCTTCGCTATCTTTAACTTTGCTCCAGCTTTCGCCTGATTCAATAAGCTTTACACCTGTGCCGGTTTCCATCATAGCGATGATTTTATTATCTATTCCAGGCCCTATACGAAAAGTAACTTTCTGGACACCTGTTATGTATTGTTTTGCCCAAACATTGCTCACTCCAAGCATTGCAACGATTAAAAAAATGTAGGATTTCATCTATTACACCTCCTTGTGCTCTGCGCATTCTATCCACTAAAAACGCACAGGGTCAAACTTTATGAATACTTTTTAAATACCTGTATTTATTGGTTTTTTGTGCCTAGCGTTTTTCTGGCCCTCAAACATGCCAGAACCTCTTAGCTATTAGATAATCAAGATAAGTAACAAGGAGGAACTTATGGGAATATTATGGATGATTATTATTGGATTTTTGGCCGGACTCGTTGCGCGCTTTCTTAAGCCAGGAAAGGACGACATGGGCTTCATAATGACTACCCTATTAGGTATCGCAGGTGCCTTTATAGGTGGCATGGTAGGACGTGCATTTGGCATTTATGAGCCTACAGAGGCCGCAGGCTTTATAGCAGCAGTAATAGGTGCTGTGGCACTTCTATTTATTGTGCAAATGGTTAGAGGTAGACGTCTCACACACCATCACTAGGCCCTTGTAAATTGAATACACCTAATTGACCGCTTGCGAGTAAAGAACTACAAGAACTCAATGAAGTTTTTACTCGCAGGCCTTCTATTTATAGCTAACACATACGCCCAAGACCTATTCGGTCTTGAAGATTCCACAAATCACTTAATTAGCGCAATCGATCTACAACTTTCACAAGATCCTGATATCCAAACGGCCTTGGACATTGAAGCACTGGATACTAATCAAGTAGAGGCCACACTTGTAAGCTTCCTTGATGTAAATGGAGTTGAGTGGGATCTACAGGTATTCCAAAATATTAACCGCCCAAATGGGCCAACATTCTTTGTACCTCACGATAATGAAAATGACGCTTTCTTGGCAGGTATTGAAGCCATCTCTACGTATGGTGGTCATCTTTTGAGCTTGGAGTGTTCAGAGAACAGGTTATGCAATAACGGCATTGATCCAAATCGCTACTTTCTACCAGACAACCCACTCTACATTTCTACTATTATGCGTTTTTTTGAAGCGAAGGCATATCCTGTCATCACACTTCATAATAACCACGACTCCCATTGGAGCCTTGGTGGAAATGGATCTATTTATGCCGATATGCAAAGTCCTTATACCGATGGAGAAGGATTTTACACAGCTGGCGATCCTGATGATTTGATTATCTACACTGATACTTATGAAAAGGATGAAAGTGAGATCTTTAATTTCTACCAGGATTTATTTTCTAAAAATGGAATTAACACTATTTTTGAAGTCGCTAGAACTGAAGGGTCTCTAGGTGGCCATATGTCCACTC
>JAGSHJ010000101.1 GCA_023954595.1 Bacteriovoracaceae bacterium
AACCTCTCATTGATTTGTAGCTCTCTTCTGCTTTTGAGAACTTTCCGAGCTAAATAATAGAGAAGTGTTGAAAACGTCAGACCAATTAAAAGAATAATCCAAGTCAGATTACTACTTATGTCCTGCTCGAAACTAGGTGTGCTCTTGTAGGTGATAGCGATGTCCCGGTTTGCAAGGCTAAGTTCATTTAAGATTTGAAACTTGGGTTGATGACCATCTTTATTTTCAAAGGAGTCATATATCTTTGATGGGCTACCTGATCCTTTAAAAAAAATGGTTACAGACAAGAATCTGCTAAAGTTTGTTTGCTCTTTGAGAATGGTATTAAATAATCTTTCGGTGTGGAAAATACCAAATACATAACCCTTTTTAAGAAGTGACCTTTGTTCTTTTCTACTTGGAATTATTGCAGAACTGTAGACAGGGTAGAATAAGTTAAAACCATCTGCTCTTATTCCCTCTTTGGTAAATAGTTCTACTTCTTTTGTAAGAGTCGGTTTACCGTCAATAGCAGCTTCAAGCATTGGTACCGCTCTACTTTCTTCACTCAGTAAGTCAAAGCCTTGCAATGGTTTTATTATTGTATCAAATGGAGACACAGTTTTTACAGGAGCATACACTTGTCGATTAAGATTCTCTGGCCAGACCTCAAAGTTTTCACTTCCTTGTTCACGCATTTTGGATATAAAACCTTCAAGATTTTCAGAGGATACAAGTTGTGCATAACCCATAGCGGTCATACCTGGGTAATTCTCTTTTATTCCTACGTTGTTTGTATATTCGTGAAAGGCGTCTGCGGTTAAATCTCTTTCATCCATTAACATGGCGGCAGTCTGGCTAAGCGCATTTTTATAATAATCCATGCGCCCTTGAATTGCCTGATGAACATTAGAGGTGTATTTGGCAAAGGTTAATTCGTCTCTCTCTTTCTCTGAAAAGTGGATGTATACGCTCGCCAGAATAGCCCCTGAACAAAGAACAATATAGGCGATAAACGCCATGGTTGACGCTTTTTTTGCCGCTGTTTTTGTTTTGTTCAAAGTCTCCAATGGATCTCCTTCACTGATGTATCTTATCAATAACCTTTCACATTAAAGAGTGAACATTAGGTTGATTAAGCTTTGTTTAAAGTCTGTCAAAGTTGCGTATCAAGCGAACAATGGCTTCACTATGAATAGGCGCTAGCATTTAGGTGTGAATAAATTATTGAAAAAGGATTCCCTTAGATGAAAGTTGTGATCATAGGTGCAGGCTTTGGTGGACTGAATGCGGCCAAACAACTCGCTAAAAATAAAGATATAGAAATAGTGATAATTGATAGAAGAAACTATCATCTCTTTCAACCATTCTTGTATCAAGTTGCAACTGCCGGATTGTCTCCAGCAGATATAAGTGTTCCTATACGAGCTTTTTTTCGTGGTAGAAAAAATGTTGAAGTCTTACTTGGTGAAGTCTCAGAGGTCGATGATAAAAATAAACTGATTAAACTCACAAGTGGTAAGAGTCTTGGATTCGATAAGCTTATCATTGCCGGAGGAGCAAAAAATAGAATTTTTATCCCAGAATGGGCTCCGCATGTCTTTGGGCTTAAAACAATTCAAGACGCACTCTCACTTAGAAAAAACATTCTAATGTCTTTTGAACTTGCAGAAATAGAAACAGACCCACAAAGAAAACAAGCACTCACTACATTTGCAATTATCGGAGCTGGACCTACTGGAGTGGAACTTGCTGGGGCCATCGCAGAGCTTGCACGATTTACATTAAGTGAAGATTTTAGAAACATTGATCCAAGTGACACTCGAGTAATAATCATTGAGGCCGGAACGAGAGTGTTATCAAGCTTTGATCCATCTCTTTCTAAAAAGGCAAAGATTGCGTTGGAAAAACTAGGTGTGACTGTGTGGACTGATACTAAAGTTACGAAGATAAGTGAGGGCAAAGTCGAACTAGGACAAGACATCATAAGCGCAAATACCATCATTTGGGCCGCAGGTGTTGAATCTATTGAACTGGCAAAAGATCTGGAATCGACTATTGGCGCACAATTAAAGAGAGGCAATCGACTTTTAGTAAATGAGAAGCTACAGCTTATAAATCATCAAGACATCTATGCACTAGGAGATATAGCTTATTTTGAAAATGAAGAACTTCCAGGTATTGCCCCGGTGGCGATTCAGCAAGGAAAGTATCTTGGGAAATCTTTACTTCGATTGAAAAAAGAAAAGGAAGTAAGGCCCTTTGAATATAGGGATAAAGGACAGATGGCCACAATAGGTAGAAGTAAGGCCATCGCTCAGGTTGGGAAGCTCAAATTCTACGGAAACTTCGCCTGGTATCTATGGGTGTTTATCCATATATACTTTCTAATTGGCTTTAGAAATCGAGTATCCGTCTTCCTGCAATGGCTTTGGTCTTATTTGACCTATAAAAGGGGAGCGCGAATTATCAATTAAATTAGAGTAAGTCTAAATAGTCTTGTTCGCTAAAGCTTGGGTGGTACTCAGAATGCTCAGACTCTGGATTTGATTCACCAATTCTTTGCCCAAAAATATATCTGTCAAAACTCTGTGTGAAGTCTTGGCCACTAAACTCATTCAACTTTTCAATGAAGATCTTCGTCGTCCAAAAATCATGTAAATGAGTTTCATATAGCTGTGATAAAAACTTTGTAAGCCCACCATATGGATGAAGCTCATAGTTTAAGTAGGCCATGAAACTAGCACCTTCTGTGTATGCTTTTCTGTCTGTGATTCTTCTATAAATAGAGTACCCAGATAATTTGGCTGATGAATAAAAAGGCGTGCGTTTTGATTTATAGCCTTTGTCTCTCCAACTAGCGACAGCTTCATCTAACCAACCTGAGTTGCCATTGACTGGCATTATGCCTCTAGCAAAATAGCTGTGAGTTAATTCATGGCCTAGAGCACTGAGTGAAGTAATTGTAGCACCACTATGTTCCATTCCACCCATGCCAGAGATATAGATTGTAAGGCCTGGGTGTCCCCATGGGCCAAACTTTTCCTCTAGCTCATCTAGAATCGTCTGAACCTTTTTGGTTATTCCTCTAAGACCTCTGGAGTATTTCGAATAGATTCGCACAGGAACAGTTCGTCCACTAATTGAGTTAAATTCAAATGATGTCTTTTTAAATCTATCAATTTCCGCAAGATGAAAATAAACGGATGATGTTGTGAAATATTCTGGAAAAATAATTTTGAAATGATTTTTGCCGATTGTGCTCTCGCTACCATTTGAAAAGAATTGGTGCTCGTAATCAGTGCCAATTACTTTGACCTCTAACTCCATTGCAAATTGATCATATTCAAGATTTGAAGGAAGGTACTGCTCTAAGTAGTGTCGATCAGTTAAATCACTCATCCAGAAGCCTGAGCGTACTGTGTCTGAGCTGAATTTAATATTTTTTTCAATCCTTCCTGTTAGCTCTAGCTTGTGAACGCCAGCTGGCAAGACTTCATCAATTGTCTTATATCTGGTTTCATTATCCGGATCCGAAATCGAGATTACTGATGTACTCTTATCATTAAGATGAGCACTTAATGGCATCATGTGAACATCAAATATTGGCCTGCCTGGATGAGTTTGCTCAAATTCAATAATTGCTTTATAACCCGCAACTGCTGACTCAACATCGTATACAATTTTGTAAGAAGCACTCTGAAAGTCTACAAAGACATAACTTTCCCCGTCTTTATTGAAATTTGAGGGAGCATGATCAAGTGCTGCAAAAGCAGAGGAAGCTAAAAATATTGATGTGAGTATAAATTTAAGCATCGGGAGTATCCTTTTTCGTAATTCGTAAATACCAAATAAACTGTCTAAGAAAAATCAAATTGAAATTAATTCAATGGCCAACTTTATAAAATTTAAGGGTCTTTAAAGCTGTTAATTTTACAGGGGTAGAGGCCAGCCCTTTTTATAAACACTAAGTTGTGGCCATCTTTTTTGGAGGCCCGTAATGTTTAAAATTTGTACCTTATTTGTTTTGTTTTTCGCTTGGCAATCTAGTGCGGTAGTATGCTCCTCGATTGATCTAGCGGATTTTGCTAAAAACCCTAAGAAGTTCATGGACGCACCATTGCAGAAATACGATAAAAACTGCAAACCGAGCTCTTTTAGCCTTTTTGATTCCAAATCAATTCAAGATAAGTCATTCATTATAAAAAAAGATCAGGCCCGAGCAAAATTCTGCCATACAAATAGAGAGGGCGCAAAGGTGTGTTTAAAAGATATCAATCCAGGGGATGATGTTCTTAGAGGACGTGCACCTATTGATAGCCTTAATATGGCCGAGAACCTAGTTGATCCTGAATATCTAATTAAGAACTTAAAACAAATGGAAGAGCAGGACCTTATTGGCGGTAATGTTGCCATAAAGCCTTGGTCTGACTGGTATTGGCCAATTGCTGTTGGACAGTTAAGCTTCAGATACAATGACGAGTATATGATGAGGGCCTACAGTAGCAAGGCCCCTGGTGAAGAAAATGTTTGGACTTGGGTTAATGAGTGGCATCAAAAGGCCATGCCATCAGATATAAACCTTTTATCCCCTGCAGAGAAGTATGACCTTCTTATGGGAGATACAAACTATACTCTTACTAAACAGATGCTTCAGGCGGGTAGTTTCTATCAACAAAGTTATGGCAAAGTAGAAAGTTGGATGGGCTTATGTCACGGTTGGGCTCCAGCAAGCTATATGTTGCCAAGACCTGTGAAGAGTTTAAACTTACAAACTCCAAGTGGTGAGACTCTTCAGTTTAAACCAAGTGATTTAAAGGCATTAGGTTCACTTCTATGGGCAACTGGGCGTCAACAAAACCGCTTTGTTGGTGGGCGCTGTAATAACAGTAATCCTCAAAAAGATAGTGTTGGAAGAGTTATCGATCAGAATTGCTTTGATACAAACCCTGGCTCTTGGCACACAACAGTCGTTTCACAGATTGGACGAAAGAAAACACCTTTTGTTATGGATGCAACCTTTGATTATGAAGTGTGGAATCACCCGGTAACTGCTTATCAATATAGCTATTTTAACCCATCAAGATTAGAAAGAGCCCGTAGTTTAGAGGATGCCAAAGTCGAAATCTCTGACTTCCCAAATGACAGGTTCAAAGACTATAGAGGTCCTGAGGCAACAAGTGTTGTAGGTATCTTAATGGATGTAGAGTATCTGGTTGAAACTGAACCAAGTAGAGAAGATTTTGATATCGAAAAAAATGACAGATATCAGTATGTTCAATACGCATATGATCTAGAGCTTGATGCTGAGGGTAATATCGTAGGTGGAGAGTGGTACACGAATAAACACCCAGACTTCTTGTGGACTCCTTTTGAGAACAGCAAGGCACATTCGGTTGTTGATGATTATATTGGTGTAGATAAACTTCCATTGAATATGATTACTCATCCGCAATTAAGAGAGTTGGCCCCACATGCTTCTCAAGGTGGACAACCTATCGGTAGAGTTGTTGAAGCAATGCTAGAGGCCGCGAGCAAGTAAAGTGAAACTTACCTCGCTCTGGCTCTTTTTTCTCCTTCTAAGTCCCGCTCAGGCCAAGCTTGCATGGAAAACCGTAATTTACATGCAAGCTGACAATGACCTTGCTCCTTACGCTTTGTGGGACTTAAGAGAGATCGCCTCATCTGGAAATAACAGAAATAGAACTTTTGTTCACCTAGACTTACCGGGGATGGATACACTTTATGAATTTGAAGTGTTACCGGATGAAAACGAATTATCCAATGAACTGGAGGACTACAAAAGTTCTTCACTTGCAGAATTTAAACTCAACTTCATATCTAGAATTGAGGAAAAGAACGCCGGATCTCAACAAAGTAGGCTCTTAGACTTTCTAGTGAAAATAGATTCTGAATATCCCACAGAAAATACCATGCTTGTTATTTGGGGGCATGGACAAGGCCATGGAGGTGGTGCTCAGTTTGGTGGTGTAGCACTTGATGACAACCCAAAATCAAAAATGAGAGTAGAAGATATAAGGCAGAGTCTAGATCGCTACTATGAAAAGGGTCATCAAAAGATATCTATTGTGGCCATGGACGCTTGTTTAATGCAGAGCTTTGAAGTGGTCTCTAGCATGGGAGATAGTTCAAATTACTTTATCGGTAGTGCACAGATTCAAAACTTTAAAGGACTTCCTTATCACTTAATAAATGACTATATAAATACCGAGTTGGTGATTGATCAAACCATCAGCGGTGCTAATGAAGACTATCTACTCGCAAAGAAAATTCCGAATCTGTTTGCAAGTGGTTCATCTGAATTAAGCTCTGAAACAATGAGCTCTGTATCTAGCAAAGAGTTACACCGTTCATTTCTTCCAAGCTTTAATAAGCTCTTCAATCTAATCAATAGATATCTAGAATCAAATAAGTTTGAAGAAATCGCTCTTAAATCTCATTTATCGCAGATGCCATTTTTCCTTGGAGACTCTAGGGACTTATCAACGATTCTTTCATACTTAGAAAGCTACTTTATGAATAAGGGAGTTGATACAATTGCAAAGGCCGGCGCACAGGCACAGAAAGATCTAAATTATTCCCTTATAAGTTATGCTTATGGGGATGACTATGGTGATGAAATTCTCAATGGCTATTATCTGGGAAGCTTTAAAGCATTTGGATTGTGGCTACCTTCTTCGAAGGAGCAGTATGAGCTTCGAATTAATCAATTTAGAGGAGCAAACCTCTATAAAAATAAGTACTTTCAACAATATAGGCTCTTTCTAGAGAAACTATATGAGCAATCGCTCTTTTAAGAATTCCAAATACTTCTAATACCTTACATGTAATTTGTTCATTGAAAGTTCTTTATGACGCAGGGCTGTGATATGTCGTGCATACAAAAATATTTCAAAGGAACATATATGAAACTTATGACCAAAGCTTTTGTTTTCACAATGATGATCAATAGTGCTTGGGGCTTTTCTGGGGATCACCAACCTAAATGGATGGTGGATAATGCTCAAGAAAAATTTAGCTCTCTTCCAAAGCATGGACAGTTAAGTACTGAAAAGACTCCTTGGTCTAGTTCCTTTTGGCCACATATCTACGGTGGCATCACTTTTAGATGGAATAACTTTTATGATAAGCCAAGTTTTGCTCCACTTCATGTTCGTATTGAAGAAATTGATGAGGAGATTTCAAAACTACAGAAGTCACTTTTTGTAGAGGGAAACTCTGTCGCTCATAATAAAGAAATCGTAGAAGAGATTGCACAACTTAACCAAGAAAAGCTTTCTGTAAATTTCGAAAAATCCAAAGGTCACGACAAATACTTCTTTCAAATCGATAGACCTCAAAGAATGAAAGAGTTGAAGAACTTTAGCCAAGAACAATTGGATAAACTCTCTCCTGCAGAAAAATTTGATGTTTATATGTACCTTACAACTGGTAAGGACAATGGATTTAAATTAACTAAAGATGTTTTGGATGTAACCTCGCCAAGCGACGCATATTGGGAAGGCATCTGTAATGGCTGGTCCAGTGCCGCATTGGAATTTAAAGAGCCAAAGGCACAGACAATTAGTGCTAACGGTATAACATTAAATCTTGGAAGCTCTGATCTTAAGGCCTTGTTAAGCTACTACCATGCCGCAATTACCAATAACTGGGTTACTGCTAAGAGAACAAATACTGGTAGAGTGGGTGAGAGATGTGAAACTGCTTTCGCTAAAGAAGCATGGTTTATTAAAGACGGTGTTGAGTATTATAAAAGTATTGAAGATGGTGCAGTTATAGTTAAGCCTGTACCTGAAGAGTGTGTCGATACCAACCCAGGAACGTTTCACATTGTACTTGCAAACTTAATTGGTATTCAAAACGAAGGCTTTGTTGCAGAGGTTGTTAGAGATAGCGAAGTATGGAACCAGCCTGTTTATAAGTACGATACGACAATTGTGTCCGAGAAGAGTAGAAATCTTAAATACGCTACTAAGGGCACGAGAAAACAAGTTGAAGTAAAGACAACTATGCATTACGCCAATGACGGTGGAAGAATGTTTTGGGTGACTGATGGCACTGATGATGAGTTCTATGCTTGGTGGGACCAAACAACTGGTACTGGTAACTATAGAGCTGATAAAAAAGAATTTCATTATATCCTTGATTTGGATAGATCTGGAAAGATTATAGGTGGACGTTGGTTGAGCTATGAAAGACCGGACTTCCTATGGCTTAAGAAGCAGAGAGGCTTTATGGGCGAAGGAATGCTTTTTGGTATCGTAAGCTACCTTGACGCCCTTAAAGATTTAGTAGAACTACAAGACAAATAATAAATTAAAGCCAGAGTACGTTGTTGCTAAGTTCATCAGCACCGCTCTGGCTTACCTTTTCTGGAAAAGCTGCGATAAGCTTCTCTTCTAATAAATCAAGACCATTTTTATAGGCCGTGAAGTAGTTCTTCTCAATAAAGCCCTGCTTAATAGTGTCTACAATATCCTGTAACTCTTCTTGTTCGATCTTCTCTTTAATATTTTTACCAACCAAGATCTCTATTCTTTTCTCAAATAGACTAGCATAGATCATTGTCTCATTTGAATGACTTGCTTTGTCCGAGCAATGTGTGAAGAATACTTCTAGTGCCTTCTCATCAACTTCACGTTCTACTTCCGTATCAACTAAGGCCCATGATTTAAAAATATTAATTCGAGCTAAAGGCAAGAATAAGAAGGTAAGTATTAATTGGCTCACAACATAGAGATAAGAGTAAGCAAACTCAATAAAGTAGCTAATTAACAACGTTGTGAAAAAGGACATGAATATTGAACTTCTAAGCACTGCTCCAGGATATGGATCAGATTCTTTTGCAACTGCAATAACTAATTCTGCACCTGTATTGTTCTCAAACTGTATTACTCTTTGCTTGAGTTGTTCTTCTTCATTTTTATTAAATATCTTTCCGTTTAAAATCATTACCAACTCCCTGAAGCGCCACCGCCTGAAAAACCACCGCCGCCGCCGGACCATCCGCCGCCGCCAGACATACCACCACGTCCGCCGTAGCCTCTTCTTCCACCACTGGCCAACATTGCCAT